>JAUNTV010000388.1 GCA_030538515.1 Paracoccus sp. (in: a-proteobacteria) | reverse complement strand
GTTGAGCTTTCCGACCTGGCACCTTCCGCAGCATCGGCGCGAGAGCTGAACACTCCGCCGAGTGCAGATGGTGTTTATTCCGAGCAGAATAGTCGGGCGGCGGCGATGGAGCTGGACCGCAAAGGTTCGGCCGCACTTGCCGAAAGCTTGCGCGGCACGGGCATCGATCCTGTCGAGGTGGAGGCGCGTATGAAGGTGGGCGCTTCGAACGCGGCATTGGAGCACCAATGGTTGGCCGAGGACATCCGGGCGATAGCTGACAGTCAGGGGCTCGATCTGTCCAGTGACGAGCAGTTTGAGCGCGCGCTTCGCGAGGTGGACCGCGTTCATGACAAGATCGCGGCAGATTATGGGATCGATACTGCCATCGCGCAGCGTGAGCGCGCAGCTGAACAGACGGCCGTTGCCGCAGGCCGCCAGGCCGATCGAGACCGCGCGACCGAGCAGGCAGAAGCGCAGGGCAGGGGCAGCGTGCCCACCGCCGAACGCCGTGCGAGTAAGCAGGACCTGGCGAATATGCACGAGCCGGTCGGTGAAGAGGATGAGCGCAAGTTCAAGGCGGCCGTCGAAGAGCGCCTTACGCCTGAGGAACTCGCAAAGCTGAAGCGCGGCGATGTCTCAGTTCTCGACGGCGTCGGCGATCGCGAGACCCAGCTCACCATTGCGAAGAACTATCTGAAAGCCGAGGGCAATTCACGCGAGGCATATCGCGCCGTCTCTGACGAGCTGATCAATACGCGCGCCGCTGCGCGACAGAAGGCACGTCAAGAGCGAGGCGTGGAACATGGCTAAGGCACAATTTGCAGGCGGTGTCCTGCTCTTCGCCCTGTCCGGCCTGGCGATTGGCTATGTCCTCGCCGCAGGGTTTCTGACCTTCCGGCTGACCGGCCAGATCGAGCAAATCAACTGGTTCATCCTGTTCAATCACTGGAGCCAGATCAGGGCAGGTGATCCGCAAGGATTTCGGATCGCCCAAATCCTGATGGGGGCGTTCACGATGGCCGCGATTCTGCTCAGCGGGCATGTGCTCAGCGAGCGGCTGACCTTGTTCGGTCGCTTCCACTGGCAGACCACGCGCGAGCTGAAGAAGAACGGGTTCTTCCAGCCGCCCGGAAAGGGGTTCGTTCTCGCCAAGATGGGCGAAGGTCTATATGACCCCGAGTGAAGAGATGACCGTGCAGGAGCTGAGCGCGGCGGTCGGCAAGACCACCAAGCGGGTGGTCAGCAAATCCCGCACGGTCGGTCGCGGCCGTCTGGAAGGCGTCAATGTCTCCGAGCGGACGGAAGAGGCGCCACTGCTGCCCGAGGATGAAGCGCGTCGCCTTGATCTGGACGATATCATCCTTGTGATCGACGGCCAGCACCCCGCGCGGGCCAAGCGCATCAAATACTACGATGATAAAGTTCTGGCGCCGATCTTCGAGAGCCAGACCGGGACATTCCCCATGCCGAACATGGCTGAGCGCGACCTCGCTGATATCAAAAAGCGGCTGGCCGCGCAGGAGGCGCGCTTCGAGAGAGACGCTGCACAAGAGGGTGGTGCCGTGCCGCCACAGCAGCCGCAACAAGGCAAACGGCGCAGTCGGACATCCACAAATTCCGAAGCACTCAAAGCGGTCATTCAAAAGATCGGCGGCGGTGGTGCAGATAACGTGGTCCGGCTCAAGGGCGGTCAACCTAGTGAGGTTGCCACAGAAAAAGTGGCGGCTCAGACGTCAGATCAACAGGCCGCACAGCGTTCAAGCGATAGCAGTGAGACCAAGTCAGATAGACGGCCAGCTCGTCTCAGACCCGTCGCGTCTGAGATCCACGCCTTGGCATCCTTGCTGCCGCCGACGGATGAGAACGGAGCGATGATCGACGCAATCGGGATCAATCTCGATGAAGCGATTGGCTGAGCGCCAAGGGGGTAACATCCATCTAGTCACACGGGGATTGTCGCGCTAACTTAACTTGCTCCCAGAAAAAAAGCGGGCGCCGTGATGGCGCCCGCTTTCCAATTTACCAAGCCCCAGCTGCAAGATGGCATAAGGTTGCGCCCGCTATAATTTATAGTAGGATGTATACATCACAACACAAGGAAACACATGATGAGCGCTAATCCCACTATGACGATCCGGGTTCGTCCAGAGGTCAAGGAAAAACTTGAATTGATCGCGGCCACCACACAGCGCAGCAAGTCATTCGTCGCGGCCGAAGCCCTTTCAGCCTATGCTGATCGTGAGCTTGAGATCATCAATGGCATTAAACGCGGCCTCTCTGACGCTGACGCTGGCCGTCTCGTTCCGCATGAACAGGTCATTGCGGAGATGCGCGAGATTGTCGAGGACGCGAAGCGACGCAGGGCTGCGGAAGGTTGATGAGGGTTCTCTGGTCGGACCATGCGCGGAAAGATAGTTTGGAAATCCTGCGTTATGTCGCTCAAAACAATTCCCTTACCGCCGACCGGACCATCGACGCAATCGAGACCGCAGCAAATGGCCTCGGCGCAATGGCGACCGGGAGACCTGGCAGGGTGTTCGGGACATATGAAAAGCCTGTTCCGAGATATCCCTA
>JAUNTV010000387.1 GCA_030538515.1 Paracoccus sp. (in: a-proteobacteria) | reverse complement strand
GGCGGCGCGGATATTCTGCATCAGCGCGCCTTCCTGTTCGTCGGCCATGGCCGCATATTCGTTGCGCGCCTTTTCATACATCTCCTGGAACTCGGCGGGCAGGGCGTCCAGCTTGACCTTGGCATCATCCCATTTCGCCTTGCGGTCATCGGCCTGCTTCTGGATGCCGCGCGCCCAATCCTTTCGGGCAGGACTGGCAAGGGGGTCGCGCAGCACGCGTGCAGCCTCGCCATCGGCGTGACGACGCCACGAATCCGGGCGGGTCGGGTCGACGCCTGACAGTGTGGTGCCATGCATCAGATCCATGAGCGCATCATTTGCAGCAGGGTTCTTCCGGGCGATGCTGGTCCAGCCATCGACCACCTTGGCGGCCCGCGCCTGCCAGTCGTTGCGCCAGGCATCCATCTGCCGCTTCTCTGACAGGTATTTCGCCGCCGCCGGCAAGCCCTTTGCCAGTTCCTCGAACAGGGCGTTCCCCGGAACGAGCGACAGAATGTTCCAACTGTCATTCTTGCCCATGGCATCGGTCAGCAAATTGCTGAAGAACTCGGGCGTCTTGCGCCAGTTGAATGACCCGATCATGCCAAGCGCCCGGCCCTTGGACCGCGAAAGCTGGTCTTTGATCGCGGCCATGTCGCGCTGATAGAGGATGCGGGTCAGCCCGCCTTCCGTTACCAGTTGACGCGACTGCTGTAGAGATCGTTCCAGTAATCCGGGTCTTTGGCCGCTCTCTGCGCGTAGAAGGGTATTGAACAGAATGCTTCTTTTAAGCGTTCTGCTCCCCGCGCCCGCCGCTCTAATTCGGCCTTTGGTAGCACTCCACTCTCCCAAAGCGCGGTCAGTAATTTGCTCGCCTTTACCAGTTCGGAAGGTTCGGGTTGCGAAGTCATATCGCGCACGGGCAATCTCCGGGACGTGATGGGCGAGGCTGGCAGTGCTGACCTCAATCAAGGCTTGCATATTACCAAGGGTATCGCCCTCGGTCCATCGTAAAGGTGGAATACCGAGCGAAGCATCGCCGTCGATCTGACGCTGATGCGGGGCGAGATGATCGGTGCTGCCGTGCTTGAAGGCGGATGACAGCATCGCCTCTGTGCGGCGGCGCAAGGCGATGTCCGACAGGCCGGCCGGATCTCCGATGAACTTCAATCCGGCATTTGCGGCATAATCGGCCACGGCGGCATAGATGGCGCTGCCGCCATCCCCTTCGCCAAGCTGGCTCACGTCGATCCAAACCGAATCGTCGGTCTCGAAGACATAGAAATCAGTGCCTTTGGCCGTCCGCAGCAGATAGCGGCGATCCGCGCCGGTTTCCTCGGCCTCATCCGCGCGCGCCGTGTCTCCGACGAACTTTATGGTGGGGTCGATTTCAGCGAACACGCCCGCGATACTGCCTGATCTGGCGCGCGGATAGGCGAACATGTCGTCATTGCTCGCCAGTTCGGCCATGAATTCGGCGGCGAAAGTGTCACTCTGGCTGTCCGATCCTCGCTGTTCTTTCGTTTGCCGGTTGCCGCCGCCGCCCGGCCCGTCTGGACCGCGCCTGCCAACTTCGCCACTGGCGATGCGCGACATGATCCGTGCGGCATCCTGGAAGCCCTCTCCGCGCAGCGCAGAGGCCACGGCGCGGAAGAAGGACCGGATGCGCTCGAATGCGTGTTCCAGCGGCCCTGCGGGCGTCTCGCGGTGCCCGCGCGCCCAATCCGCATACAACTCGGCAACCATTTCCTCGGTCTGCCCGGTCGTGTCCAGATCGGGATAGCTCGCTTCAACACGGCTGCGGATGGATTCGTCGGCGCGGGCGGCGCGTGACAGCGCACGCCATTCATCTGCCGAGAACAGGCCATAGTCACGGTCCCAAAGATCGGCATCGCGCAGGGCGTGGATGATTTCATGGTCCAGCGTGTGCTTCCAATTGCCGCCGGGGCGCAGGATGCGGATGACGCCGCGCCCATAGCTGCCCTGCGCGCCTGACCTGTCCCCGCCGACCTCGGCGCGAACGCTGCGACCGATGCCGACGCGGGCCAGTTCGTCATTTGCAGCGGAGTTCACGCGGCGCGCATCGGCCGGGGTCAGCGTCGGGTTGGAGTTGATTTCCGGCTCGTCAAAGGCTAGATTGAGGTCGCCGAGGCTGTCGGCAAGGCCGCTCCGGGCTTCAGTTACTCGACCAGCCGCCTCCGATCTATCAGCCTCGGCACCTCGATCCGTCGACAGGTCATAGTGGAATGTGCCATTCGCGTCTTCGCGCAAGGTTACGATGACGCGGTGCTGTTCGCCAGCCAATTCCACCACGGCTACAGCGGTGTGAAATGTCTGACGTTCTGTGCCTGGCTTGGCGCCCGGCACCGTTGACAGGAGTTCTGCGTTTTCGATGATCCGCGCGAGGCCGGGAACCATCCGTAGAAGAATGTCACCTTTGCGACCGCCCAGCTTCTTGCTGCCGACGCGTCCGAACTGAATGCGCCAGCCGGTGCGTTTCATGGTCACTGTGGTGCCGACGAGGTTTTCCCGATACCAAGCCTCGGCCTTGCGTCCAAGTTGGCGCACGTCCGACCATTC
>JAUNTV010000386.1 GCA_030538515.1 Paracoccus sp. (in: a-proteobacteria) | reverse complement strand
GCCCGGACCGAGGCGACGCTTTCGGGTGGCGGGCTGGTGATCCTTGCCGGGCTGAACGAAGGCGGCTGGCCGCAGGCGCTGCCGCCCGATCCCTGGCTTTCGCGCGCGATGCGGCTTGAAGCCGGGCTGACCCTGCCCGAGCGCCAGATCGGCCTTGCCGCGCATGACTTCCAGCAGGCCATCGCCGCGCCACAGGTGGTGCTGACCCGCGCCCGGCGCGATGCGGATGCGGAAACCATTCCCTCGCGCTGGCTGAACCGGCTGACCAATCTGATGTCGGGCCTGCCGGAACGTGGCGGCCCGCAGGCGCTGGCGGGGATGCGGGCGCGCGGCGC
Organism: Paracoccus sp. (in: a-proteobacteria); assembly: GCA_030538515.1. Taxonomy (GTDB): domain Bacteria; phylum Pseudomonadota; class Alphaproteobacteria; order Rhodobacterales; family Rhodobacteraceae; genus Paracoccus. The sequence goes on along the minus strand of JAUNTV010000386.1, from coordinate 2,226 downwards.
GCATTGGCTGGGGCTGGCGCGGACCATGGCGCAGCCGCGCTTCCGGCTTGATCCCGCCCCGCGCCCCGCGCCTGTCCCGCCCGCGCCTGCTTTCGACACGATCTCGGTCACGCAGGTGCGCACGCTGATCCGCGACCCTTACGCCATCTATGCCAGCAAGGTGCTTGGCCTGCGCCCGCTTGATCCCCTGCGCGCGGAGCCCGGCGCGCAGCTTCGCGGGCAGGTGCTTCATCAGGTGACGCAGGCGCTTCTGACCCCCCCGCCCGCGCCCGATACCCCGCCCGAGGCGCTGCGCACCCGCTTCCTTCAGATCACCCGCCGCGTGCTGGCGGCGGAAGTGCCATGGCCCTCGGCGCGGGCCTTCTGGCAGGCGCGTATGGAAAAAATCGCCGATCAGATCACCCGGGACGAGGCCGCGCGGCTGAAGCGTGGCCAGCCCATGGTGGTCGAGGTCACGCACCGTCTGCCCGTGCCCGGTCTGGCGCTGCATCTGACCGCCAAGCCCGACCGCATCGACCGGCTGGACGGCGGCGTGCTGGCGCATGTCTATGACTATAAATCCGGCAGCCCGCCCACCGACAAGCAGATGGCGCATTTCGACAAGCAACTTCTGCTGGAAGCCGCGATGGTCCAGAAAGGCGCCTTCCCCGCGCTTGGTCCCGTGGCGGTCGAGGGCGTCAGCTATATCCAGCTTGGCGGCGAGGGCGAGACCCATCCCCGCAGTTTCTCGCCCGAGGCGGCGGAAGAGACATGGGCGCGGTTTATCATCCTCGCCCGGCATTATCTGTCGGGTTCTCAGGGGTTTACGGCACGTCGCGCGCTTCAGAAAGCGGCCGAGGCCAGCGATTATGACCACCTGTCGCGCTACGGCGAATGGGGCGCGGGGGATCTGGCGGTGAAGATCAGGGTGGGCGATCATGGCTGAAACGCGCCGCGATGATGCCAGCCTGCGCCAGATCGCCGCCGCCGATCCGGCGCGCTCGACCTGGCTGACCGCGAATGCCGGTTCGGGCAAGACGCGGGTGCTGACCGACCGCGTGGCGCGGCTGCTTCTGGAAGGAACCCGGCCTGAACGCGTGCTGTGCCTGACCTATACCAAGGCCGCCGCGACCGAGATGCAGAACCGCCTGCTCCGGCGGCTTGGCGAATGGGCGATGCTGCCGGATGCGGGGCTGCGCGCCGCGCTGCATGAGCTTGGCGTGGGCGGCGCGCCCGATCTCGCCTCGGCCCGGCGGCTGTTTGCACTTGCGATCGAGACGCCGGGCGGCCTGAAGGTGCAGACGATCCACAGTTTCTGCGCCGCCCTGCTGCGCCGCTTTCCGCTGGAAGCCGGCGTGGCCCACGGCTTTTCTGAACTTGACGACCGCTCGGCCGCGCTTCTGCGCGCCGAGTTGCTGGACGAGATGGCCGAAGAAAGCGCGCCTGAAATCAGTGATATAACCGGAATCCACTCGGGCGAGGGGCTGGACAAGCTTCTGGCCGATCTGGCCCGCGCCCCCCTGCCCGACGGGGCCGAGACCGCGCTGGCGCGCGACAGCGGGTTGATGCCGGGGACAAGCGCCGAAACCATCCTTGGCCGGGTTTTCACGGGCGATGAACGGGCATGGACCGGCGCGCTGATCCATGCGCTGGCGGGCGGGGGCAAGACCGATATCACCCTTGCCGCGAAGCTTGCCCGCGTGAATTGGGACGCGCCCGATCTGGCCGGGCTGGCGGTGCTGGAGGACGCGCTTCTTTTCGGCCCCACCGCCGCCGAGCCTTTCGGTGCCAAGATCGGCAAGCTGCCGACCAAGGCGCTGCGGCAGGGGACCTGCGCGCCCTATATGGATGATCTGGACGCGCTGATGGCCCGCGTGGCAAAGGCGCGGCCGCAGCGGATCGCGCTGGAATTCATCAATCGTTCCAGCGCCTTGATCCGGTTTGGCCGGGCGTTTTCGGCGCGCTATCAGGCCCGCAAGGCCCGCGCAGGCTGGCTTGATTTCGACGATCTGATCACCCGTGCCGGCGCGCTTCTGTCCGATGCGGCCATGGCGCAATGGGTGCTGTTCCGGCTGGATGGCGGGATCGACCATATCCTTGTCGACGAGGCGCAGGACACATCGCCCGAGCAATGGCGCGTGATCGAGCATCTGACCGCCGAATTCACCGCCGGGCAGTCGGAACGCCTGCGCACGCTGTTTGTCGTGGGCGATCCGAAGCAGTCGATCTATTCCTTTCAGGGTGCCG
>JAUNTV010000385.1 GCA_030538515.1 Paracoccus sp. (in: a-proteobacteria) | reverse complement strand
CGCGCGCCCCGGCGATGGCCCGCCCCATATCCGGCTGGACCGCGCCGCCGAATTCCTGATCGGAGACCGTTTGTGAGCCCTGAACAGAATGACGCGCGCCGCCATGGCCCGGTGCTGATCGAACTGGATGATCGTGGCGATACTCCCGCCAGCCCCGCCGATGCCGAAGCGATCGCCGATACCGCCGCAGGTGCCATGCCCGCCCCGGCGACGATGACGCTTCTGACCCGGCTGGCCGGGCGCGGGCCATCCCCCCTGACGCGGTTCTTCATCAATGCCGGGGTGGCGCTGTTTACCTTTCTGCTGGCGGTGGCCGCGCTGAACTATATCGACGCGCTTCTGGGGCGATGGCCGGTGCTTGGCTGGATTGGGGTGGGGCTGTTTGCCGCCTTCACGCTGGCCATGCTGGGGCTGGCCTGGCGCGAATACCGGGCCTGGGGGCGCTTCGCCCGGCTCGACCAGATCCACCGCGATGCCGGCAAGGCGCTGGCGGGCGGGGATCTGGCGGGCGCGCGCGGCGTGGTGGAGCGGCTTGACCGCATCTATGCCGAACGCCCGGAAGCGCAATGGGGTCGCGCCAATCTGGCCGAGCGCGCGCCCGAGGCGCTTGACGCCGATACCTTGCTGACATTGGCCGAGGCGCAGCTTCTCGCCCCGCTCGATCAGGAGGCCCGGCGCGAGATCGAGGCCGCCGCCCGCACCGTCGCCGCCACCACCGCGCTGATCCCGCTGGCCTTCGCGGATGTCGCCGCCGCCCTGATCGCCAATATGCGCATGATCCGGCGGATGGCGGAAATCTATGGCGGGCGCGCCGGTTCGGTCGGCGGCTGGCGGCTGGCGCGGGTGGTGATGACGCATCTGGTGGCCACGGGGGCGGTGGCGGCGGGTGATGATCTGGTCCAGACCGTGCTGGGGGGCGGCCTTTTGGCGAAACTGTCGCGGCGCTTCGGGGAAGGCGTGGTCAATGGCGCGCTGACCGCGCGTGTGGGCATCGCCGCGATGGAAGTCTGCCGCCCCTTGCCCTTCATCGCGCAGAAAAAACCCAGGGTCGGCAATCTGGTCTCGCGCGGGCTGGCGGGGCTGTTTGGCAATGCCGACGGCACCCCCGCATCTGACGCCGATACCCCCCGCAAGCCCTGATCCGGGCGCGCCGCCCCCTTGAACCGGGGGCATCGGACCGCTACCTTGAAGGCAACTTGATATCGGAGGGCGTGACGATGGCGCCCATGCGTCCCGCGGGTGCGGACGCGTTCCCGGCACAGAAGGTTGAGCCGTCAGGCACCCGCCAGCCCGAATCAAGGTCGCTTTATGCGGCTTTGGATCTGGGCACCAACAGTTGCCGGATGCTGATCGCCCGACCGACGGGCAGTCAGTTTCAGGTGGTCGACAGCTTTTCGAAGCCGGTCCAGCTCGGTCAGGGGCTGGAAGCCTCGGGGCGGTTGTCGCGTGCATCCATGTCGCGCACCGTGCATGCGCTGCAAGTGTGCCGGCGCAAGCTGGAACAGCATAAGGTGCAGAACATGCGCCTTGTCGCGACCGAGGCTTGCCGGCGCGCGCGCAACAGCCGTGATTTCATGCGCATGATCCGGCGCGAGACCGGCCTGCCCATCGAAGTGATCGGCGCCGAGGAAGAGGCCCGCCTTGCGGTGATTTCCTGCGCCCCCCTGGTCAACCAAAAGACCGAGCAATTGCTGGTCGTCGATATTGGCGGCGGCTCGACCGAGCTGGTCTGGATCGATCTGGCCGATGTCGAGCCCCGCGAACGCTCGCGCGCGATCATGAAGCTGGGTGACAGTTTCGCGCCCACCGAAGCGGGCGGCGCGCGGGTGGTCGACTGGATCTCGGTGCCGCTTGGCGTGGCCACGCTGCGCGACCAGTTCGCCGATGTCACCGACGATCCCGGCCGCTTCGCCCTGATGAGCTGGTATTTCGAGGAAATGCTGGCCGATTTCGCCCCCTATGCCAAGGGCGCGCCGGATCGCGGTTTCCAGATCATCGGCACCTCGGGCACGGTCACGACGGTTGCGGCCAGCCATCTGGGGCTGAAGCGCTATGATCGCACCAAGGTCGACGGGCTGACCATGACATCGGTGGAAATCGACGCCGTGATCCGCAATTATCTGGCGCTCGGTCCCGAAGGCCGCCGCGCCGATCCCCGCATCGGGCGCGAACGCCACGCCCTGATCATGTCGGGCGCGGCCATCCTGCAAACGCTGATGCGCATCTGGCCCACGCGGCGGCTTTCGGTCGCGGACCGGGGGCTGCGCGAAGGGCTGCTTTATTCCCAGATGGTCCGCGACGGCGCGATCACCGATGATGAACTGAACGGGGTGACCTGATGGCAAAGAAGCCGGGCGGCGTGAACGGGCCGCGCGACCGCAAATCCTCGGGCCGGGGGCAGCGCGACCTGAAGGTGCGGGTGAAATCCGCCAAGGGGCGCAAGCTGTCCAGCACGCTCTGGCTGGAACGGCAGTTGAACGACCCCTATGTGGCGCGCGCGAAGCGGGAAGGCTATCGCGGCCGCGCGGCCTACAAGATCCTGGAACTTGACGATAAATACCGCTT
>JAUNTV010000384.1 GCA_030538515.1 Paracoccus sp. (in: a-proteobacteria) | reverse complement strand
CAGCAAATCCCGCATCGGCGCGGGATAGAGGACATTGGCGTCCAGGAGCGCAGTGTATTGGGTCATGGATGGCCGTAGCCCATGTCCTGTTCCTGCGCCTCGCTGACGAGCTGATCGAGTACGGATTCACGTTCCCGGTCGATGCTGGCTTTATAGGCCATCACGTCTTCTACGCGGATGCGGCGGTGCTTGCCGACCTTGCGATGCGGAATCGTGCCCTCGTCCAGCAGCTTGATGAGAAAGGGTCGCGAGACATTCAGTACATCGGCGGCCTGAACCGTGGTCAGTTCGGCATTCTCGGGCATGAGAGTGACGCCGCGCCCTGCCGCCATCGCCTCCAAGATATCCATCAGCAGGGCGACCGCCCCCGCTGGCAGCTCCAGCGGCTGTTCCTGCTCGGCGTCGGTGACGCGCAAGCTCAGAGGCCGCTTCTGGCGGGCGTAACGGGACAGAAGCTGGCCAGACACACGCGCAATCGCGGCATCCTGTGCAGACGGTGGGAGTTGTCGATGGGCGAGCATGGTCATGGGCAGGGCTCCTTCTTGCTCCACCATATGGGGTCATATGAAATAAACGCAATATATGAAGTAAAGGAAATAGTATTGGAGGGAGGATAGGCTCAAAATCCTTGCCAATACCTGTCAGTTCGATGTATAAGCCTTGAACTGACAGGTATGAGGTGACGGATGCCACGCGTGACCAATCCGAACTTTCTCAACGGCGTGCCGGAGTTGTTGGTGCTGCGACTGCTGCGCGGGCGCGAAATGTATGGCTATGAGCTGGTCCAATGCATTCGGGAAGCTACCGGGGAAACCATCACCCTCGGCGAAGGGGTAGTCTATCCGGTGCTGCACATGCTCGAGCGCGAGGGCGCGCTCGCATCGCGGCGCCAGGCTGTGGCGGGACGGAGCCGGATCTATTATCGCTTGACGCCGCAGGGCGAGCGACGGTTGAACGATATCTCGGAGTCATGGGAACGCATCGCGGGCGCGATCCGGAATGTTCTGGAGGGGCCCCGCCATGCCTGATGCGTTGCATGAACTGCGCGAGCGCCTGTTGCGCGCCGGCGTCCGGCCCGGCACCGCCAACCGATATGTCGCCGAGCTTCGCGATCATCTGGATGATCTGGTGGCGGAGGCGATCTCCGATGTGTTGCCTGACGCTGAGGCGCGGTCTCGGGCCTTGCAGCGTCTTGGCGGCATCGATGCCCTGGCCCGACCGATGGAGATGGATCGTCGCTTTCACAGCTGGGCCGGCAGGGCGCCTTGGGCGGTCTTCGTCCTGATCCCGGCCCTCGCCTATATGGCAATGGTCGTGTCGATCGTCATCGGGCTGATCTTCGCAACCGAGCCTGGCTTTGCTCCGGATTGGCTCACACCTGTATTCGATACGGCGCAATATCTGGCAGGCAGGCTGATCCCGGTCCTTGGCGCATGGCTATTGGCAGGTATCGCCATGCGCCAGCGCAGCAGACTGTTCTGGCCCATCGCGGGGGTAGCAATTCTCGTTTTTCTCTCGGCATCCGTTCAGCTTTCCTTCACGGTGCCGGTTTCCGGACAATCCGGAGTGATCGGCGCCGGTCTAGCGCTGCCATCGATACCGCATATGCTGGCCATGATTCTGCTCGCCACGCTCCCGGTCCTCTGGATGCGTGCGACGATCCTCGCCCGGCGTTTCCCGGCAAGAGAGCGGTTATGATCTCCCTGGTCCGGTATCTTTTCCCCATCGGCCTCATGCTCGCGCTTTCCCCTATCGTCGCATTGGCCGAGCCCCAGCGCTTCGAGACGCCGCGCAGCGATGGCAGCGTGATTCACTGGACCCTCGACCGGCCGGAGGCAGACCAGGCTGCGGGCATTCTCCTGCTGGCGCAGGGGTCGGGCTGCCAGTCGGTGGAGCGCAATGCCAACCTCGCCCTGACCCGTGCTGCCTTTCCGTCATTCGCGGCACTGATGGTCGAGAAATACGGTGTCGCGCCGGGCGACGATCCAGCGAACGATCATGAGGATTGTTCAGAAACCTTCCGCCATCACCATACCATCACGCAACGCGTGGAGGATGTGGCGGCGGTTCTGGCCGAGTTGCGCGGTAACGACTGGTGGAACGGCGCATTGGTGCTGATCGGCGGTTCCGAGGGTGGGGACGTCATCGCGCGGCTGTCTGCCCGGGTCGATGCGGATGCGGCCATCCTGATCTCGACCGGCGGTAGCAAGACCTTCGGCGAGATGGTGCGACAATCGATCATGGAGGAAATGGAACGGCATGCGGTGCCCGAGAATCGCTGGCCGCCTGTCGACCAGATCTTCGAGCGGGTTCGCGCGAATCCGCAGAGCGACGAGGTGTGGGCCGGTTCCAGTTTCCGGTTCTGGGCCGATGCGATCGATCACAGGATCATGGATCCGATGCTCGAATCGGAGACCCGATTCCTGCTGATCCAGGGCGGCAGGGATGTTTCGACCCCACCCGAACTGGCAAGGCTGGTCGCGGACGCCTTCGCCTCCAAGGGCCAGGCGAACCTGACTTATTGGGAGTTTCCGGGGCTGGATCATGCCATGGCGGATGCGCAGGGAATCTCCC
>JAUNTV010000383.1 GCA_030538515.1 Paracoccus sp. (in: a-proteobacteria) | reverse complement strand
AAAACAGCGCCCAGGGGTCCAGCACGACGCCATTGCCGATCACCGCCAGCTTGCCCTTGCGCACGATGCCCGAGGGCAGCAGCGAAAGCTTGTAGACCTGATTGCCGATCACCAGCGTATGGCCGGCATTATGGCCGCCCTGAAAACGGGCGATGATCTCGGCCCGCTCGGAAAGCCAGTCGACGATCTTGCCCTTGCCCTCATCGCCCCATTGCGCGCCCACCACAACGACATTGGCCATCCTGCTTCCCTTCACGCGATCAAACTGCCGCGAACCGTATAGTCAGTTGCCACTCAGGGGGAAAGCCCCTTCTCGGCCCGCCTGCGCCCGTCCCGCGCACTGCATGGCAGCCTTGCACATGGCAGGGGTAGATACGCCAGCAGTCATGACCTATCTTCGGCGGAAGGGAGGAAACCAACCGCAACGCAAGCAGAGGTTTCCAATGGCTATCCAACTCACCCAACCCGTCCCCGGCCTGCGCGAGCATCTCAGGGGCTTCTTTGCCCGGATCGGGCAATCGCTGGTGCATATCATGGAAGTGCAGGCCCGCGTCGACCAGATCGAGGCGCTGCACCGCAAATCGGATCGCGATCTCGAACGCCTCGGCATCACCCGGGACGAGATCCCCCGCTATGTCTTCCGCGACAAGATCGGGATGTAAACACATCTGCCGGCCGGCCGGGCAGGCACCGGCGGGGCTCTGCCCCGCTCGTCGCTGACGCTCCTCGCCCCCCGAGGTATTTGTCACACTGATGAGACGCACATACCCTGTCCGGGCACCTGTCCCGACAGGGTATGGCATCATCAGTGGCGGTCATCGGCACCTCTGCCTGTACCGCAAATCCGCTGATAGCAGGATTTCGTAAAGAAAGCCCTAACGCCCCCTCATCAGTGCCGAAATACCTCGGGGGGAGCGGCACCAGCCGCGGGGGGCAGCGCCCCCCTTTCGGCGTCTCAGCCCGCGGCGATGACCGCTTCCGCCGCGGCGAAGGCCGCATCGGCGGCAGCCAACGAGGGCGCGCCGCCCTGGGCGCGGTCGGGGCGGCCGCCGCCGCCTTTGCCGCCAAGCGCCGCCGTCGCGGCCTGCACCAGTGCCACGGCGCTGATCCGGTCGGTCAGATCGTTGCTTACCCCCGCCGCAACCGTGGCCTTGCCATCGGCTTCGGCCAGCACCAGCACCGCGCCGCTGCCAAGCCGGGCCTTCATCTCATCGACAAGCGCGCCAAGTTCCTTGCCGGACACGCCTTCGACCCTGCGGGCGATGAATTTCACGCCCGCGATCTCTTTCGTTTCGGCAGCGGCACCGCCGCCCATGGCAAGCTGGCGTTTCAGTTGCGCGACCTCATTCGCCAGCGCTTTGCGTTCATCCGACAGGGCGCGGACCTTACCCACGACATCACCCGCCTGCGCTTTCAGGATGCCCGCGATTTCCGCAAGTTCGCTGTCGACGCGGCGCAGTTCCGCCATGGCGGCCTGGCCGGTCAGGGCCTCGATCCGGCGGATGCCCGCGGCGGATGCGGTTTCGGTGGTCAGCGCGAACATGCCGATATCGCCGGTGCGCGCGACATGGGTGCCGCCGCAAAGTTCCAGCGAATAGGTCTGCCCGTCCGCCCCCTTGCCGGAACCGGCCAGCTTGCCCATGGACACGACGCGCACCTCATCGCCGTATTTTTCACCAAACAGCGCCTGCGCACCGATGGCACGGGCATCGTCGGGCGTCATCAGCCGCGTCTCGACCGGGGTGTTCTGGCGGATGTAATCGTTCACCTCGGCCTCGACCCGGGCGATTTCTTCGGGCGTCATGGCCTTGTTATGGCTGAAATCGAAGCGCAGCCGGTCGGCGGCGTTCAGCGATCCGCGCTGAGCGACATGATCCCCAAGCGTGCGCCGCAGCGCCTCATGCAGCAGATGGGTGGCCGAGTGATTGGCCCGGATCGTGCCGCGCCGCGCCTTTTCCACCTCCAGCCGGGCGGCCTGACCACGGCTGATCCGGCCCATGGTCACCGCGCCCGAATGGATGGTGATCCCGCCCGATTTCTTCGTATCCGAGACACGCACCAGCCCGCTTTCGGTGCGGATCAGACCGGTATCGCCGACCTGACCGCCCGATTCCGCGTAAAAGGGCGTCTGGTTCACCACGATCTGGACCTGAGCGCCCTGATCGGCCTGCGCCACATCGGCCCCGTCGGTGACGATGGCGAGGATCTGGCCCTCGGCCTCTTCGCTGTCATAGCCCAGAAACTCGGTCGCGCCGTGTTTTTCGCCCAGTTCGAACCAGATCGCCGCCCCCGCCGTCTCGCCCGAGCCGGACCATGCCGCGCGGGCCTGCGCCTTCTGCTCGGCCATGGCGGCGTCAAAACCCGCCGTATCGACGCCGCGCCCCTGTTCGCGCAGCGCATCCTGTGTCAGATCCAGCGGGAAGCCATAGGTGTCATAAAGCTTGAAGGCCGCCGCGCCCGGCAGGTCCGCGCCTTCGGGCAGTTTCGCAACCTCGTCATCCAGCAGGCGCAGGCCACGGTCCAGCGTCTTGCGGAAGCGGGTTTCCTCGTTGAGAAGCGATTCCTCGATCATCGCCT
>JAUNTV010000382.1 GCA_030538515.1 Paracoccus sp. (in: a-proteobacteria) | reverse complement strand
CTTTGCGACGGTTGCGGGAAATGCTGCCTGAACAAGCTGGAATTCGAGGACAGCAACGAAATCGCCTTTACCCGCATCGCCTGCCGACTGCTGGATGGCGAGACCTGTCGCTGCACCCGTTACGAGACGCGCCACCAATATGTGCCCGAATGCGTGACGCTGACACCCGAAAAAATCGCCGGGATCAGCTATTGGCTGCCTGCGACCTGCGCCTATCGGCTGCGCCATGAAGGCAAGGCCTTGCCCGAATGGCATCACCTGATCTCGGGCGATCCCGAGGCCGTGCACCGGGCCGGGGCCTCGATGCGGGGGCGCGTGCTTTCAGAGGCGGAGATCCCCGAAGAGGATTGGGAAGATCATATCATCGAGGACATGTCATGAACTTCGCCTCGGATAATGCGGCGGGGGTTCACCCGGCGGTGATGGCCGCGATCATGGCCGCGAATGATGGCTCGGTTCCCTCATACGGGGCCGATGCGCTGAGCCTTGCCGCCGAGGAGATGCTGCGCGAGGCCCTGGGCGCGCCCGATGCTGCCGTGCTTTTCGTGGCCACGGGCACCGCCGCCAATGCCATCGCCCTTGGCGGGGCGGTGGCACCATGGGCGCGGATATTCTGCCATGAACATGCCCATATCGAGACCTCGGAATGCGGGGCGCCGGAATTTTTCACCCATGGCGCCAAGCTGAGCCTGCTTTCGGGCGAGGGCGGGCTGATCGATGCCGATGCGCTTGATCAGGCCGCCAGCTTCTGGGCGGGCGAGGGGCTTGGCGGGGGCCGGCCGGCCGCGATATCGATCACCAATGCCACGGAATGGGGCCGGATCTGGCAGCCCGACGCCCTGGCCGAGATCAGCGCCATCGCCCGCCAGCACGGGCTTTGCCTGCATATGGACGGGGCGCGTTTCGCCAATGCCGTGGCTGCCGGCGGGGTCTCGGCGGCGGCGCTGAGCCATGGGGCGGGGGTGGATATCCTGTCCTTCGGCGGCACCAAGAATGGCGCGATGGGGGCCGAGGCCGTGATAGCCTTTGATCCCGCCATGGCCGAGCGGCTGGCCCATCTGCGCAAGCGCGGCGGCCATCTTCTGTCCAAGCACCGCTATCTTGCCGCGCAGTTCTATGCGCTTTTGCAGGATGATCTGTGGCTGCGGCTGGCCGCGCATGCCAATGACATGGCGCAGATGCTGGCCGGGGGGCTGACCGGGGCCCCTGGCGCGCGCCTTCTGCAACCCGTTGAGACCAATCAGATTTTCGTCACCTTGCCAACGGATGCCGAGGACCGCGCCCGCGAGGCCGGGGCGCGCTTCCACCGATGGTCGCCGATGGGCGGCGAAGGCCCGGCCGAGGTCAGCTTGCGCTTCGTCACAAGCTGGAACACGACCGAGGCCGAGGTCCTGGCCCTTCTGGATGTGCTGACCGCCCCGTGATCACGCCTTGCGCGCGCGTGGATGGCGCATGCCGCGCCTGATTGGCTTCTGTCACCCACCACCCCCCCGGCCCGCGCGGGCGGCTGCGTGCCCCCCATCCTTTCGGGGGCAGGTCAGATGGTCCTGGGGTAAAGAAGAAGCCGCAGGCCGCTGCGGATGCGCTGTCCGGGCGGCTCGGGGGCGCGGGGTCAGCTGCGTTCCAGATTCATCCGGGTCAGATCGGCGAATTGATCGGGATGGGTCAGCGGCAGCATATGGCCCGCGCCGGGGATGGTTGCGCGGGCCACATCGGGCAGGCGCGCGGCGAGGGCTGCGGCGATCTCATGCACGATGGGGGGCGAGGCCTCGCCTGCGATCAGCATGACCGGGGCCTCTATCCCTTCCAGCCCGTCCGCGCGCAGGATATTGGCGCGATCCTCCATCAGCGCGGCATTGGTGCTTGCGACCATCTGCATCTGCACCCGCAGCCGCTCGGCCTTCGGGCCGGTTGCGGGCGGGGGCGGGGCACCGGGCGCGCCCCAGTCGCCAAGGAACCGGCGCAGCATGCCGTTCCAGTCCTGCGCGGCCTCGAAAGGGGCCAGCCGGTCTATCTCGGCCTGACGCGAGGCGACGCTGGCGGCGGCGAAAAGCACCGGCTCGACCAGGGTGAGGCTGCGGATGGCATGGGGCGCGCCGACCGCGATGCGCAGTGCCACCGTCGCGCCGAAACTATGCCCGACAAGATCGAGGGGCCGCGTGATCAGCCCGGCCGCGTGGCGGGTGACGAATGTGTGCAGATCGACCCCTTCGGGCGCTGACCAGTCGGGGCTGCGGCCATGGCCGGGGAAATCGAAGGCGGTCAGATCGGCCGCACCCTGAAGCCGCATGGCCAAAGGCTCGAACAGATTGGCGCTGCCCATCATGCAATGCAGCCCAAGGGCGGGCCGGTCGGGATCGCCGGGGAAATGGCGGGTGTTCAGTTCCATGACGCGCCTAGATCGCAGCCAGATGGGCGGCCAGAAAATCCAGCCGGTCCTGACCCCAGAATTTCTGCCCCGTCTCGCGCAGGACATAGAAGGGCGCGCCGAAGACGCCTGCGCGAACGGCATCCTCCAGGTTGCGGCCATATTGTTCCGCGCCCACGAACAGCCCCTTGTCGGCAAGGCCGGGGTCGAAGCCC
>JAUNTV010000381.1 GCA_030538515.1 Paracoccus sp. (in: a-proteobacteria) | reverse complement strand
CTTCGTCCAGCCCGACATGCCGTAAGCATCGGCGGCCTCGATATCGCCCTTGGGGACCGATTGCAGCGCGCCGTAGAATATCTGCGCGGAATAGGCGGCGGTATTGAGCACCAGGACCACAAGCGCCCCCGCCCATGCCTTGGTCAGCCAGCCGGTGGCCAGGGTGATGCCGAACAGCTCGATCCCGCCGCGCGGCAGCAGCACGAAAAGCTGATAGCCAAGGAAGAACTGGATAAACAGCGGGCTGCCCCGGAAAAGAAAGATGAACCCCTCGGCCGGTTTGCGCAGCAGCCGCGTCCGGGATGCCTTGGCCATGGCAAGCGCATTGGCGATGAAAAAGCCGATCATGAGCGCCATGACCCCGAAATAGACGTTCCAGATCAGGCCCGAGCCGATCAGCGCCATCTGTGTGCAGAGATCGAAATCCGAGCGCGGCAGCAGGCGTTCGCCGATGCCGATGGCGCGCAGCCCGTAATCCGATATGGCCTGTGCGCAGATCATGCCTGCCCCTTTCGCAAGGCCTCGCCCGCCAGCGTCGCCTGACCAAGCGACAGCCGGCGCATCAGCCGCCCGAGAAGGCGTTCCGAAATCGCGGTCATCGCAAGGTAAAAGACAAGGATCGCCAGGAAGTAGTAAAGCCGCCAGTCGGGATGGGGATAAGCGAAGCGGCTGGTCTTGGAAGAGCCGAGTTCACGCGCCCAATAGACCACATCCTCGACCCCGAGCAGAAAGAGAAGCGGCGTGGCCTTGATCAGAATCATCCACAGGTTCGACAGGCCCGGCACCGCATAGGCCCACATCTGCGGGATCAGGATGCGCCGGGTAAGCTGCTTTCGGGTCATGCCGTAAGCCTCGGCGGTTTCAAGCTGCGCGCGGGGAACCGCGTTCATCGCCCCGTAAAGCACATTGGCCGCAAAGGCGCCGAAGACGATGGCGAAGGCCAGCACCGCCAGGAAAAAGCCGTAGGTGTCGTGCACCCATGGCGCGGCGGTCGCGCGCGGCAGCTTGGCGGCGGCGCAGACCACGAAATCACTGCCCTGCCGCACCGGGATCGAGGTGTCGCAATAGACGCGCGAGCGCAGATATTCGAAAAGCTGATCCAGCGCGATGGGCACGAACATGAAGAACACGATATCGGGCACTCCGCGCACCATGGCGGTATAGGTCTTGCCGAACCACCGCAGCGGCGCGAAGCCCGAACGCGAGGCAAGCGCACCGCCGAAGCCGAACAGCAGCGCAATCGGCGCAGTCACCGCCAGCAGCAGCAGCACGGTGCCGAAACTGGCGTAAAAACGCATATGGGTGCCGGTCGTCAGATAGCACGACAACCAGGTCAGGCCCTCAAGCGAGCGGGGATCGGCGCAATATTCGAACATCTTGCATCACCCCGCCGCCTGATGGACGGCGGGGCGCTGATCTTAATTGGCGGGCGGGGTGATCTGGGCGTCGGCCTTTTCGACGGCCTCGCCATCGGGGCCGAAGTAGAAGATGCTTTCACCGAACCATTTCTCGATCAGGCCGTTCAGCGTGCCATCTTCCTTCATCGAGGCGATCGCCACATTCATCTTGTCGCGCAATTCGGTGTCTGACTGGCGGATGCCGACGCCAAGGCCACCGCCAAGGGCCACGTCCTCGCCCACCCAGCTGAGTTCGCCATTGGATTCCGTGACCGCGGGTTCAAGGAAATCCTTGTCGGCGAAGGCGGCATCGGCCTCGCCATTGCGGATGGCGGCAAGGGTTTCGTCAGGCGTGCCGAATTCCAGAAGCGTCGCGCCCGATTGCGCGACATGGCCTGACTGGATGGTCGCCGTCTGCGCGGCCACGACCGCCCCTTCACCGATATTGGCATCCGCCGACAGGGCCGCATAGGCCGAAGCCGCCGGCGGCAGGTAGTTCTGCGTAAAGTCGATTTCCTGCTTGCGCTCATCGGTGATCGACATGCCGGCCATGATGGCGTCATAGTTCGACGATTTCAGGTTGGGCAGGATCGAATCCCAGTCATTCTTGACCCAGACGCAATCCAGTTCGGCGCGTTTGCATATCTCATTGCCGACATCGATGTCGAACCCGTCCAGATTGCCCGCCTCATTGATGAGGTTATAGGGAGGATAGGCCCCTTCGGATGCGATCCGAACCGGCGCGGCTGAAACCATCCCCGCGCCGAGTGCAAGCGCGGCGGCGGCAAACATCAGTTTTTTCATTTTTGTCTCTCCTGTTGGTTAAGCATTTCACGCCGGCATCGAAGCGCTGAGGAACTGGCGCAGGCGTTCGGATTTCGGCGCACCGAAGACCTGATCGGGGGGGCCTTCCTCTTCGATGCGACCCTGATGCAGAAACACGGTATGATCGCTGACATCGGCGGCAAGGCGCATGTCATGGGTGACGATGATCATGGTGCGATGCTCGGCCGCCAGCGCCTTGATGACGCGCACGACTTCCTGCTGCAATTCGGGATCAAGCGCGCTTGTGGGCTCATCGAACAACAGCGCCTGCGGCTCCATGCACAATGCCCGCGCGATGGCCGCGCGCTGTTGCTGGCCGCCGGAAAGCTGCGCGGGCCAGGCATCGGCCTTGTCCGCGATACCCA
>JAUNTV010000380.1 GCA_030538515.1 Paracoccus sp. (in: a-proteobacteria) | reverse complement strand
CCTGCCAGGCCAGGCCTGCCAGATCGGGCCAGTGGGATCGGACCGTGGGGTCAGGGCGGTGATGTGAACCCGATCAGGCCAGTGGGGGCAGCCCAACCGGGTCAGGGCGGTGCCAGATAGCCAAGATCGCGTGACAGCGCGCGGCAGAAGGCAAGGTTTTGCGCAATGGTGGCCCCGCCCGGCGCCAGATCGGTCAGGCTGGTCGGCCCGATCACGGTCACCGCAAGCTGGATCTCGCCGGAGAAATCGAACACCGGCGCTGTCACCGCGCTGACCCCGGGAATCGGCGCATCCAGAGTAATTTCAAAACCCTGGCTGCGGATATCGGCCAGTTTTCGCGCATATTGGTCCTGATCGAAGCGAAAGCCCTTCTCGGCGCTGATGCGTTCGTCCAGTTCGCGCGCGATCAGCGGGGCGGTGATTTCGGGCGGCAGGAATGCGGCGAAAAGCCGGCCCGTCGCGGTCGCGGTCAGCGCGAAGCCGCCACCGGCGCGGACATTGGCATGGATGCGCGCCGGGCCTTCCTTGACGTAAACGATGGTCACCCCATGCAGCCCCCAGACCGAGATCGCCACCATCAGCCGGGTCTGTTCGGCCAGTTCGCCGACCCGGGTGATCGCCTCGTTATAGGCGTCCTGCGCGCGCAGCCGCGTCAGCCCCAGTTCCAGCGCGAAAGGGCCAAGCTGGTAAAGCCCGGTGCCGAGTTGCTCGACCATGCTGATCGCGCGCAGGCTGACCAGATAGGGGTGAAGCTGCGCGGGCGCGATATCCACCGCCTCGGCCAGATCGCGCAGCTTGATGGGCTGGCCCGCCGCCGCCATGGCGCGCAAAAGCGCGCCCGCGGTTTCCAGTGTTCGGATGCCGCGCTGCGGGCGGCTGGCAGAATCGGGCTCGGTCCGGGACATGGGCATCTTCCTTGGGCTTCGGCGCGCGCATCCCCCGATGACCGCAGAGGCGCGCAAGATCAAGTGAAAGGATCGGGCAAGCCATCCCCTTAATCATTGCCCCCCGCCATATGGCGCGCGGCGATATAGCCGAATGTGATCGCCGGCCCAAGCGTGATGCCGCCGCCCGGATAATTCCCCCCCATGATCGAGGCCGCGTCATTGCCCACCGCGTAAAGCCCGCCGATGGGGGTGCCGTCCCCGGCCAGAACCTCGGCATTGGCATTGGCCTTCAGGCCCGCGAATGTGCCCAGATCCCCGACATAAAGCCGGACGGCATAGAAGGGGCCGTCCTTGATCGGGGCCAGACAGGGGTTCGGGCCGTGATCGGGATCACCCAGGGAACGATGATAGCTGGTCGTGCCCTTGCCGAATTCGGGGTCCTCGCCCCGCGCGGCATGGGTGTTATAGGCGGCGATGGTGGCCGCCAGCCCGCCCGGATCGGCACCGATCTGCGCGGCCAGCCCGGCAATCGTATCGGCGCGCAGCAGATAGCCGTCGCGGATCAGGCGCGCATAGGGCACGGGCGCGGGCTTGGCATAGCCCAGCCCGTATTTGCGAAAGGCGCGGTGATCGGTGACGAACCATGCGGCGGGCTGGGCCTGCGCGCCGTCTTCCTCGGCGCAGCGGCGCACCATGGCCTGACAGAAATCATGATAGGAATTCGCCTCGCACACGAAACGCCGCCCGGATCTGGTCACGGCGATCACGCCGGGCTTCGAGCGGTCGACGAAATGCGGGAAGGTGCCAAGCGTGCCGTCCCTGTGCCTTGGCCGCGAGACGGGCACCCAGGCGGCGGGATGGGGCAGGCTGGTATCGACACTGCCGCCCGCCGCCTCACCCAGACGCAGCCCGTCGCCGGTATTGCCCGGAGGCGCGGGCGAGACATGCTCATACCCGCTTGGCGCATGCGCCATCAGCGCCTTGCGGCGCAGCGCATCCTGCGGGAAACCGCCCGCCGCCAGCACCACGCCCCGGCGCGCGCGGACCTCGACCGGGCCGTCGGGGCGGTCGATCCGCGCACCGGTGACACGGCCGGCATCATCATGGATCAGCGCGCGCACCGGCGCATCGGTCCAGATCGGCACGCCCTTGTCAAAGGCCGAACGCGCCAGCCGCCCGACAAGCGCATTGCCGTTCATCAGCCGCATGGGCCGCCCGTGAAAGGCCATATCGCGCAGGAATTGCGCAAACAGCCTGCCCACATAGCCCATCGAGCGGATCGAGCGCGTGACATTGAAGAAATGCAGCAATTCCTTGCCCGAGCCGATCATCATCCCCAGAAAGGTGATCTCGGCCAGCGGCGGGCGCAGGCGCGCGATCTCGGGGCCCAGTTCGCGCCCGTCGAAGGGCCGCGCCACGATCGAGCGCCCGCCATCCATCCCGCCGGGCGCATCAGGGTGATAATCGGCGAAGAACGGGCCGAGATCGAATTGCAGCGCGGTGTTTTCCTCGAAAAAGGCGACCGCTTTCGGGCCGGCCCCCAGAAAGGCATCAATGCGCGCGGCATCAAAATGCGCGCCGGTCTCGTGCTGAAGATAGCGGCGGGCCTTTTCGGCGCTGTCATCGACGCCCGCGCGCATGGCCGGGCCATTGCCGGGGATCCACATCCAGCCGCCAGACCGCGCGGTCGTGCCGCCGAA
>JAUNTV010000019.1 GCA_030538515.1 Paracoccus sp. (in: a-proteobacteria) | reverse complement strand
TTCGTCACCGTGATCCTGGGCGCCACGCAGTCGGATGCGCCCGCAGGCATGGCCGGGCTGGCCATCGGGCTGACGCTGACGGGTATCCACCTGGTCGGCATCAATGTCACCGGCGTTTCGGTCAACCCGGCGCGGTCCATCGGGCCGGCGGTTTTCGCGGGCGGCAAGGCGCTGGCGGATCTGTGGGTGTTCATCGCGGCCCCGCTGGCAGGCGGCGCGCTTGCCGGGCTGCTGCACGGGATGGGCGTCACCCGCTCGCCCCATGTCAAGCCCGACTACAAATAAGCCCCGCATCACGGGCCAAGGGGGGTCGCCGGTTGCGCGGCCCCTTTTTATTTGCCTGTGCAGGCCTAAATCACAGCAGATGAGCGCACCTTATTTCGACAACAGCTACGCCACCCTGCCCGAGCGGCTTTTCGCGCGGGTCGCCCCTTCGGGCAGCCCCGCGCCTGCGCTGATCGCGCTGAACCGCCCGCTGGCGCGGCGACTGGGGCTTGACGCCGACTGGCTGGCGGGGCCCGACGGGCTGGCCATGCTGGCGGGCAATGCGCTGCCACCGGGCGCGGCCTCGATCGCGCAGGCCTATGCGGGCCATCAGTTCGGCCATCTCTCGCCGCAGCTTGGCGACGGGCGCGCGCTGATGATCGGCGAGGTGGTGGCCCCCGACGGCGCGCGCTTCGATCTGCAACTGAAAGGCGCGGGGCGCACGCCCTTTTCGCGTCAGGGTGACGGACGGTCATGGCTCGGGCCGGTCCTGCGCGAATATCTTGACAGTGAGTTCATGGCGGCGGCGGGCCTGCCCACAACGCGCGCATTGGCTGCCGTCGCCACGGGCGGGCTGGTCACGCGCGAAGCCCCCCTGCCCGGTGGCATCCTGACGCGGGTGGCCGCCAGCCATATCCGTGTGGGCACATTCGAATATTTCGGCATTCGCGGCGATATCGATGCGCTTGGCGCGCTTGGCGATCACGTCATTGCGCGCCATTATCCCGGCGCGGGATCGGTGCTGGAACTGCTGGAACAGGTGATAGCGCGTCAGGCCGCATTGATCGCGGGCTGGATGTCGCTTGGCTTCATCCACGGGGTGATGAACACCGACAACATGGCGATCTCTGGCGAGACGATCGATTACGGCCCCGCCGCCTTCATGGATGGCTATCACCCCGATACGGTGTTTTCCGCGATCGACCGGCAGGGGCGCTATGCTTACGGCGAACAGCCGCATGTGGCGATCTGGAATCTGGCGCAATTCGCATCCTGCCTGATCCCGCTGATGGGCAGCGACGAGGAAAAAGCGGTCGAGGCCGCGACCCGCGCCGTTCATGCCTTCCCGGCGATCTTTCAGGCGGAATGGGAGGGGCGGTTTTCCGCCAAGCTGGGGCTTCGGGGCGGGTCCGGCGCGGGGCTGGCGCGCCGGCTGCTGGATCTCATGGCCGCGCAGAACGCCGATTTCACCCGCGTCTTCGCCGGGCTGGCCGATGACAGGGCGCGCGACGAATTCCCCGATCCCACGCCCTTTGACGCATGGGCGCGGGACTGGCGCGCGGCCGGTCCTGACCCTGGGCTTGCGCGGCGCAGCAATCCCCTGCGCATCCCCCGCAACCACCGCATCGAACAGGCCATCCAGGCCGCGCTGCGCGGCGATTTCGCCCCCTTCCAGCGGCTTGACGCAGCCCTTTCCGCCCCGTTCGAGGCCCGCCCCGAATGGGATGATCTGGCCCTTCCCCCCCTTGCATCCGAACGTGTTACCCGCACATTCTGCGGCACATGAAGCTTCGCATCGCCAGCTATAATCTGCACAAGGGGCGCGGCCTGACCGGCCCCCACGCGCCCGAGCGGAACCTTCAGGTGATATCGGAACTTTCCCCCGATATCATCGCCTTGCAGGAGGTCGACTTCCGCTTCGGCGCCCGCCCCGAGGCCCTGCCGCGCGCCCTGATCCACGAGATGACCGGGCTTGTGCCGATCCGCATGCGCACCACGGGCGAGACCTCGCTTGGCTGGCACGGGCAATCGGTGCTCATGCGCCCCGATCTGGCCGAAACGGCCGTGATCCGGCGCATGCCGCTGCCGGGGATCGAGCCGCGCGGCGCGCTTGTCGTGCGCGTGGCCGGCATGACGGTGATCGGCGTGCATCTGGGGCTGGCGCGGTCATCGCGGCGCGCGCAGCTTGCCCGGCTGGCGGCCAAGGCATCGCGGCTGGCGGGGGATGCGGTGATGATGATGGGCGATTTCAACGAATGGCGCGATGATCGCGGGCTGGAATCGCTGGATATGCTGCGCGTGATCGCGCCGGGCCCGTCCTATCCCGCGCCCATGCCGCGCCTGCGTCTGGACCGGATCGCGGTCTCGCAGGCAATCGAG
Source organism: Paracoccus sp. (in: a-proteobacteria) (assembly GCA_030538515.1). Lineage (GTDB taxonomy): Bacteria > Pseudomonadota > Alphaproteobacteria > Rhodobacterales > Rhodobacteraceae > Paracoccus. Next base: position 17,160 of record JAUNTV010000019.1, on the reverse strand, counting down.
ATCCGCGCCATCGGCGTGGGCGACAGCCCGCTGGCGCGTCTGGCATCCGACCATCTGCCGATCTGGGCCGATATCACGCTGAGGCCCTGAAACGCGCACCCCCGCCCAAATTGCGCCTTCCCCCCCGGAACCCGCCCGGTTATACCGCTAACAACGGATCAGGAGGGACCGATGACCGCCATTATCGACATTTATGCCCGCGAAATCCTTGACAGCCGGGGCAATCCGACCGTCGAGGTCGATGTAACACTGGAAGACGGCACGACGGGCCGCGCGGCGGTGCCCTCGGGCGCGTCGACCGGCGCGCATGAGGCCGTCGAGAAGCGCGACGGCGACAAGCTGCGCTATCTCGGCAAGGGTGTGCTGGACGCCATCGACAATGTGAATGGCGAAATCGCCGAGGCCCTGATCGGCGAGGACGCGACCGAACAGCGCGCCATCGACGCGCTGATGATCGAGTTGGACGGCACCCCCAACAAGGGCCGGCTGGGGGCCAATGCGATCCTGGGCGTCAGCCTTGCCGTGGCCAAGGCCGCGGCCGATGCGTCCGCCCTGCCGCTTTACCGCTATGTCGGCGGAGCCTCGGCCCATGTGCTGCCGGTGCCGATGATGAATATCATCAATGGCGGCGAACATGCCGACAACCCCATCGATATTCAGGAATTCATGATCATGCCGGTCTCGGCGGCGAATATCCGCGAGGCGGTGCGGATGGGCGCGGAAGTGTTCCATACCCTGAAGAAAGAGCTTTCGGCGGCAGGTCTGGCGACCGGCGTGGGCGATGAGGGCGGCTTTGCCCCCAACCTGTCCAGCACCCGCGATGCGCTGGATTTCATCCTGAAAGCGGTCGAGAAAGCCGGCTACAAGCCCGGCGATGATATCATGCTGGCGCTTGATTGCGCCTCGACCGAATATTTCAAGGATGGCAATTACGTCCTTTCCGGCGAGGGCAAGGTTCTGAGCGCCGCCGAGAACGTCGATTATCTGGCAGCGCTTTGTGACGATTACCCGATCCTGTCGATCGAAGACGGCTGCGCGGAAGACGATTGGGATGGCTGGAAGCTGCTGACCGAACGGCTTGGCAAGCGCGTTCAGCTTGTCGGGGACGATCTTTTCGTGACCAACCCCGCCCGTCTGGCCGAGGGGATCAGCAAAGGCTGCGGCAATTCGCTGCTGGTCAAGGTCAACCAGATCGGCACGCTTTCGGAAACGCTGGATGCGGTCGCCATGGCCACCCGCGCGGGCTTCACCTCGGTCATGTCGCACCGCTCGGGCGAGACCGAGGACGCCACCATCGCCGATCTGGCCGTGGCCACCAATTGCGGCCAGATCAAGACCGGCAGCCTTGCGCGCTCGGACCGGCTGGCGAAATATAACCAGTTGATCCGGATTGAGGAAATGCTTGGCGATTCAGCCGTTTACGCTGGCCGCTCGATCCTGCGGTGAACCGATCGGCGCCGTGCCCCGAACCGGGCGCGGCACCCTGCCCGTCGGACAGAAACATGCCCCGCGGTTCCTGACCGTTCAGGTCGCCGGTGCTTATTCGGCGGCGGTGGTGCGGGCGGGCAGCGGCACGATGATCGGGAAATCCAGCCCCTCGGGGTGCAGGACCTGCAATTCGATCCCGTAGACCCGCGACAGAAGCGGCGCGGTCAGCACCGCATCCACACCGCCCTGCGCGATGACCCGGCCCTGATCGAACAGCACCACATGATCGGCGTAACGCGCCGCAAGATTAAGGTCATGAAGCACCACGACGATGCTGCGCCCGCCTTCCCGGTTCAGGCGGCGGACGAGCTCCAGGACCTCCATCGCATGGGCGACATCCAGATGGTTCGTCGGCTCATCAAGCAGGATCGTCCCCGCCTCCTGCGCGAGCACCATGGCGATCCATGCGCGCTGGCGCTGCCCGCCCGAAAGCGCGCCAAGGGGCGTCTCGGCATGGCCCGAAAGCCCGGTGGCGGCCATGGCGCGGGCGCAGGCCTGCCGGTCCGTGGCGGATGGCCCCGCCAGCAGCCGGCGATGCGCATAGCGGCCAAGCATGGCAAGCTCTGCCACGGTCATTTCCTCGGGCGCATCGGGGGATTGCGACAGCATGGCAAGGCTTCGGGCAAGCTCCTTGCCGGGCCAGTCGGGCAAGGGACGCCCGTTCAGGCTGATCTGACCCGCGCGCGGGCTCAAAAGCCTGCGCAGCGCGCGCAGCACGGTGGATTTGCCGCTGCCATTGGGGCCACAAAGCGCGGTGACGCGGCCTTCGGGCAGATGCAGGTCCAGCCCGTCAAGGACCGGCACCACGCCATATCCGGCGCTGAGATTGGTGATCTGAAACAGGGGTTTATCCACGGACCTTCCTTCCCCGGACCAGCAGAAGAATGAACAGGGGCGCACCCAGAACGGCGGTGACGGCACCGGCGGGAATTTCCAGCGGGGGGGCGATGACGCGTGCCAGAATATCCGCCCCCAGCACCAGTGCCGCCCCGATCAGCGCCGAGGCGGCCAGCCAGGCCGGGCTGCCCTCTCTCACCAGATGGCGCGCGCCGTGGGGCGCGATCAGCCCGACGAAGCCGATCGCGCCGACAAAGGCCACCGCGCTGCCGGTCAGCGCCACCGCCAGCGCCACCATGGCGATCTGCGCGCGCCCAAGCGCCAGCCCGCTGGCACGCGCGCTGTCACCGTCCAGCCGCATCTGCGCCAGAACCGGGCCTGCCGCCAGGAGCAGCGGCAGGCTGACCAGCAGGACCAGTGCAAGCGCCGCGACATCCGACCAATGCGCCGCCCCGACCGATCCGGCCATCCACATCATCGCCTGTCCGGGCAGATGCACCGGCCCCATGATCATCAGCAGCGTCACCAGTGCCTTGGCCAGTGCCCCCATGGCGATGCCGTAAAGGATCAGCCCCATCGGCCCGCGCCTTGGATCGGCCAGCGTCATGAGACCCGTGATCAGCGCGAATCCCACCGCCCCCAGAACCGCCGCGACCGGCTTCCATTGAATCGGCACGGTCAGCGCATTCACGCTGTCCGACCAGAGCCACAGGAACGCCACCACGCCCACCGCCGCCCCGTCGGTGATCCCCAGAATCGAGGGCGAGGCCAGCGGGTTGCGCGCCACGCGCTGAAGGATCGCGCCTGACAGCGCCAGCGCCGCGCCTGCGGCAAGCGCCAGGCACAGCCGCGGCAGGCGTAGCGTCCAGATGATCAGCGCATCCGCGCGGCTGCCCTGCCCCAGAAGCGCCGCGATGACGCGTTCGGGCGGCATGAAGCTGGAACCAAGCCCCGCGCCAAGCACGATCAGCACCGCCAGCACCAGAAGCACCGCCGTCAGCCCGGCAAGCGGGCGGGCGCGCGTCCGCTCAGGCATGGCGGCGGATATGGGACTTGCGTTCATGCTGCTCATGCGAAGCGCCGTGACGCGCGGCGGCGCAATTGCCAGATCAGCACCGGCACGCCCAGAAGGGCCAGCACGGTGCCGATGGGGGCCTCGGCCGGGGCGACGATCAGGCGCGCCAGGATATCGGCCAGAACCGCGATCAGCGCGCCGCCCAGCACACAGGCGGGCACCAGCCAAAGATGCCCTGCGCCCGGATGCATCCGGCGCAGGATATGGGGCGTGACCAGCCCCAGAAAGATCACCGGCCCGGCCATGGCGACCACGCCGCCCGCCAGCACCGCCGCCACCCCGAAGCTTGCGTAGCGCATGCGCAGCACCGGCACGCCAAGGGCCGCCGCGCTGTCATCATCGGTGCGCATCAGATCCAGCGCCGGTGCCAGCCAGAAAGCCGCCGCCAGCCCCGCCAGCAGCACCGGAAGCCCGATCCACAAAAGCCGCAACTCGCGGTCGGCGAAACTGCCCGCCAGCCAGAACAGCAGCCTTTCCAGCGCGGTTTCATGGCTGAGCAGGATCACCTGTGTCAGCGCCCCGAACAGCGCCGCCATCGTCACCCCCAGAAGCAGGATCGAGGCCGGATCGGCGCGGATCTGCCCAAGCGCGCTGAGGCCAAGCACAAGCGCGATCGCGCCAAGCGCGCCCGCCACCGCCGCCAGTGCGATCACGCCCATGCCGGCCCGGCCCGTCACCACCACCAGCAGCACCACCGCCAGCGCTGCCCCGGAATTGACGCCAAGCAGGCCCGGCTCGGCCAGGGGGTTGCGCGATCCCGCCTGCATGAGCAGCCCCGAAAGCCCAAGCGCCCCCCCCGAGACGGCGGCGATCAGCGTGCGCGGCACACGCAGCCCGCTGACGATCAGCGCATCCGTGCCCGTGTCCTGCCCGCCAAGCGCCGCCCAGACCTGCGCAGGGCCGTAAAAGCGCAGCCCCAGGTGCAGGCTGGCGATCATCGCGGCCACCAGCCCGGCCAGCAGGATCAGAAGAAGCTTGATATCGGTGGACACCGGGTGCTCATTTAACCTATCAATTCTCTCAGGTTTAACGACAGCCCCGCCCGGCGGCAAGCCGCAAGGGGGGCCATGCCATCAGACAAGGACATGAAGCGATGCCGATGACGCCTGCCCGCAGATACGCGGCCATCTTTGCCCTGGGCGCCGCCCTGACCGGGCCAGCCGCCGCGCATGAGGTCACCCATGCCATGGGCGTCACCGATGTGCCCGAAAATCCGCAGCGTGTGATCATCCTGACCAATGAAGGGACCGAGGCGCTTTTATCCATGGGGGTCACGCCGGTCGGGGCTGCGACATCCTTCGGGGGCAAGCCATGGTGGCCGCATCTGGCCGACCGGCTGGAAGGGGTCGAGCCGCTCGGCACGGAATCGGCGATCAACCTGGAACTGGTCGCGGCGCTTGAGCCGGATCTGATCATCGGCACCAAGATGCGGCACGAGGAAATCTATCCGCAGCTTTCTGCGATTGCGCCGACGGTGATCTCGGACCGGTTGCGCGGCGACTGGAAGGTCAATCAGCGCCTTTACGCCGATGCCCTCGGGCTGCCCGAAAAGGCCGAAGAGGTCATCGCCGCCTATGATGCGCGCGTGGCCGATCTGTCGGCGAAGCTTGGCGATCATCTGGCCGAGGAGGTTTCGATGATCCGCTTCCTGGCCGGGCAGATCCGCATCTATCAGCTTGACACCTTCAGCGGCGTGGTGCTGAAGGATCTGGGCTTCCACCGCCCCGCGATCCAGAATGTCGATGATTTCGCCATCCGCACCGGCAAGGAAAGCATCCCCGACATGGATGGCGACCGGATCTTCTACTTCACCTTCGACAACGGCAATGGCGAGGCCGATGCCGTCGAGGCCGAGGCCCTGGCCGATCCCCTGTGGCAGTCGCTGTCAGCGGTGCGGGCAGGGCGTGTCCACAAGGTCGATGACGGGATCTGGAACACCTCGGGCGGGGTCATCGCGGCGCATCTGATGATGGATGATATCGCCCGCATCTACGGCGTGGAATAGATCTGCCGGTTCATGCCCCGGCCCGCGTTTCACGGGCGCGCCGCGCTCAGCGCCATGAAGCATCCTCGCGCTGGCGGGCCTCCTGCGTGCGTCTGAACAGCACCAGTGCCGCCAGCGTGCAGATCGCGCCCGAGAAAAGATAGGCGCCCGCCGACCACAGCCCGAAACGCTCGGTCAGGTAAAGCGCCACGAAAGGCGCGAAGCCCGCCCCGAACATCCACGCCAGATCCGATGTCATGTTCGATGCCGTATACCGGTTCTTTTCGGCAAAGCCCGAGGCGACGGCACCCGAGCTTTGCCCGAAGGACAGGCCCAGAAGCGCGAAGCCGATGAAGACGTAAAGCGCCGCCCCGCTGAACCCAAGGCTGAGCAGCGCGGGCGAGATCAGCGCATAGACGGCAATCGCGATGGCGCAATGGCGCAGAAGCGAACGCCGCCCGATCCGGTCCGCGACAAAGCCCGAGGCGATGATCCCGCCAAGCCCGATGAACGCGCCCACGATCTCGATCCACAGGAGCCCGGTGACGTTTTCGGGCGCGTGAAGATAGGTCCATGCCAGCGGAAAGACCGTGACCATATGAAACAGCGCCAGCGTTGCCAGCGGCACGAAGGCACCCGCGATGATGGTCGCGGCCTCTTCACGCAGCAGGCGCGGGCTGATGCGCGGGCGCAGATCGGCCTGCGCGTAAAGGGTCTCGAACTCCTCGCTCACGGCAAGGCGCAGCCGGGCGAAAAGCGCCACCACATTGATCGCGAAGGCCACGAAGAACGGATAGCGCCAGCCGAAGCTGAGGAATTCCTCCCCGGACAGCGAGACGCGCAGGAAGATGAACAGCCCCGCCGCCAGAATCAGCCCCAAGGGCGCGCCGATCTGGGGCAGCGTCGCATAGCGCCCCTTCTGTCCCGCCGGTGCGTTCAGCGCCAGAAGCGACGACATGCCGTCCCATGCGCCGCCCAAGGCCGCGCCCTGCCCCATGCGAAACAGGCACAGGCTGGCGACGGTCAGCCAGCCTTCCTGTTCGTAGCTGGGAAGAAAGGCGATGGCGACCGTGGACAGGCCCAGAAGGAACAGCGCCGATGTCAGCTTGGTGCCGCGCCCGTAGCGGCGGTCGATGGCGGTGAACACGAAAGAGCCGACGGGCCGCGCCACGAAACCCAGCGCGAGCACCAGAAAGCCGTAAAGCACCCCCTGAACCGGGTCGGCGAAGCTGAAGATGAACTGCGGAAAGACCAGAACCGCCGCGATGGCGAAGACGAAAAAGTCAAAGAACTCAGAGGTGCGACCAATGATCACACCAATGGCGATATCGCTCAGCCTGACATGTCCGACCGGTTTCGCCGGAAGTGATTCCGCGGCAGTATTCATGGCTCTATCCCTTTTTGAGCGGTCTTTTCCGGGCATTTTCGCGCCCGGCCCACCCTCACAAGGCCGGGCGTCGGGCGATGTGTCAAGTCAGATGATACATGGACAAACCTTTCCGACTTTGCTTTCCTGCGCCTGGGACTCGAGAATTCGCCGATGCTGCGCGGCATCCCGCCGGCGGCCCGATGAAACGGGGAGCACAGGCTTTGATGATGCGACATTTCCTTGCCGCTGGCGCGGCTCTGGTGCTGGCGGGCTGCGGGTCCGAGGTTCTGGCACCAAGCGGCGATGTGGCGGTCAAGACGCGCGATGTGCTGGCCATCACCACCGCGCTGATTCTGGTGATCGTCCTGCCGGTCATGGTGGCCATCGTCTGGTTCGCCATCCGCTACCGCGCCGGCAGCAAGCAGGCCGAGGCCGAATATGACCCGAGCTTCCATCATTCCGTGCAGCTGGAACTGCTGATCTGGGCCGCGCCGCTGACGATCATCATCTGGCTTGGCGCGCTGACCTGGGTGAGCACGCATAAGCTTGACCCCTATCGCCCGCTTGACAGCGAGACGCGGGGCGTCAGCGATGATGCGGTGCCCCTGGTGGTGCAGGTGGTGTCGATGGACTGGAAATGGCTGTTCATCTATCCCGAATACGGCATCGCCACGGTGAATGAGCTTGCCGCCCCCCTGAACCGGCCGATCCGGTTCGAACTGACCGCGACCGAGGTGATGACCGCCTTCTATGTGCCGACGCTGGCGGGGATGATCTATACCATGCCCGGCATGCAGACCCAGCTTCACGCCGTCATCAATGAGCCGGGCCAGTACAAGGGCATGGCATCCCATTACAGCGGGGCCGGTTTCTCGGGCATGAATTTCCCCTTCTTCGGCATGGAGGACGGCGATTTCGACGCCTGGGTGGCGCGTGCGCGGGCCTCGGGTCAGGTGCTGGACCGCGCGACCTACCGCATTCTGGCCGAACCCAGCCAGAACGTGCCGCCCGCCCGTTACGCGCTTGGCGATCCGGGGCTATACCATGCGATCCTCAACCGCTGTCTGGAGCCGGGGCAGATCTGCATGGATGAGATGATGGCCGCCGATCACGCCAAAAGGGGCGGCGGCGGGCATGGCGCGGCCCATGGCGCGCCGGCCCATGGCGATCACGGCGCGCAGGCCACGCCTGCGGCGGATGGGCACGGCGGGCATGGCGCAGGCACCGAAACAGAGCCCGAGGCCCCGCATTGGGGCATGGGTGGCGCACATGATGATGCCGATCATGCTGCGCCCGCCGAGGCCCCGCATTGGGGCCTGGGCAGCCCGGACCACGATCACGCCCCCGACGCCGCCCCCTTGCCGGGGATGACCCATTCTGCCCATACCGCCCCCGCAAACTGAAAGGTCGAACGATGGCTGCCCCTATGGATGTGACGCAATCGACCTTCCTTTTCGGGCGGCTGGCATGGTCCAAGCTGCCGATCAACGAACCCATCGTGGTCGCCACCTTCATCGTGGTGATGCTGCTTGGCGCAGCACTGCTGGCGGCGCTGACCTATTACCGGCTCTGGGGGTATCTGTGGAAGGAATGGTTCACCAGCGTGGATCACAAGAAGATCGGGATCATGTATATGGTCCTTGCCCTGGTGATGTTCCTGCGCGGTTTCGCTGATGCGGTGATGATGCGCATCCAGCAGGTCTGGGCCTTCAACGGCTCCGAGGGCTATCTGGACAGCCATCACTACGACCAGATATTCACCGCGCATGGCACGATCATGATCTTCTTCGTGGCCATGCCCTTCGTCACCGGGCTGATGAACTATGTGGTGCCCCTTCAGATCGGGGCGCGCGATGTCTCCTTCCCCTTCCTGAACAATTTCAGCTTCTGGATGACGGTGGGCGGCGCGGTTCTGGTCATGGCCTCGCTGTTCATCGGTGAATTCGCACAGACCGGCTGGCTGGCCTTTCCGCCGCTTTCCGGCGTGGTCGCCAGCCCGAGGGAGGGCGTCGATTACTACATATGGGGGCTACAGATCGCGGGGGTCGGCACCACGCTTTCAGGCATCAACCTGCTGGTCACGATCCTGAAGATGCGCGCGCCGGGCATGAACCTGATGCGCATGCCGATTTTCACCTGGACGTCGCTTTGCACCAATATCCTGATCGTGGCGACATTCCCGGTGCTGACCGCGACGCTGGTTCTGCTGGCGCTCGACCGCTATCTGGGCATGAATTTCTTCACCAATGATCTTGGCGGCAACCCGATGCTCTATATCAACCTGATATGGATCTGGGGCCACCCCGAGGTCTATATTCTGGTCCTGCCCGCCTTCGGGATCTATTCGGAAGTCGTCTCGACCTTCACGGGCAAGCGGCTGTTCGGCTATAATTCGATGGTCTATGCGACGATCTGCATCACCATCCTCAGCTATCTGGTCTGGCTGCACCATTTCTTCACCATGGGGTCCGGCGCTTCGGTGAACTCGTTCTTCGGGATCGCCACGATGATCATCTCGATCCCGACGGGGGCCAAGATCTTCAACTGGCTGTTCACCATGTACAAGGGCAAGATCCGGTTCGAACTGCCGATGATGTGGTCGCTGGCCTTCATGCTGACCTTTGTGATCGGGGGTATGACCGGCGTGATGCTGGCCGTGCCGCCCGCCGACTTCATCGTCCACAACTCATTGTTTCTGGTGGCGCATTTCCACAATGTCATCATCGGCGGTGTGGTTTTCGGGGTATTCGCGGGCATCAACTACTGGTGGCCCAAGGCCTTCGGCTATCACATGAACCAGTTCTGGGGCCATGTCAGCTTCTGGTGCTGGGTGGTGGGTTTCTGGATGGCCTTCATGCCGCTTTACATCGTGGGCCTGATGGGGGTGACGCGGCGGCTGCGCGTCTTTGACGACCCTTCGTTGCAGATCTGGTTCGTCATCGCGGGTCTGGGGGCGGCGGTGATCGGGGCGGGCATCCTGGCGCTGATCGCGCAGATCCTGACCTCGATCCGCGACCGCCACAAGAACCGCGACCTGACCGGCGATCCATGGGACGGGCGCACGCTGGAATGGTCGACCTCCAGCCCGCCGCCGGCCTATAATTTCGCCGTGACCCCCATCGTCTATGACGTCGATGCCTGGCATGACATGAAGGAACATGGCTACAAGCGCCCCGAAACCGGCTTCCGGCCCATCCATATGCCCAGAAACACCGGGGCGGGCGTGATCATATCGGGCATCAGCGTGGTGCTTGGCTTTGCGCTTGTCTGGCATATCTGGTGGCTGGTCATCGTCTCGCTGGCGGGGCTTCTGGGGGCGATCATCGCGCATACATTCGATTATGACCGCGATTACGACATCCCCGAGGCCGAAGTCACCCGGACCGAGGAAGCCCGGACCCGGACATTGATGAGCGCGGGATAAGACCATGAGCAGCGATTTCGTGACCGATCCCGCCGATCCCCGCGTCTACCACCCGCAGGAGGAACCCCACCACCCCGAGGGGCACTCGACGCCGCTTGGCTTCTGGATCTATCTGATGAGCGATTGCGTCATCTTTGCGATCCTGTTTGCGACCTACGCGGTGCTTGGCCACCGCTACGGCGGCGGTCCCGGCCCGAAGGAGCTGTTCGACCTGTCGCTGGTGGCGCTGAATACGGCGATGCTGCTGATCTCGTCGCTGACCTTCGGCTTTGCCATGCTGGCCATGCATCGGGGCGATCAGGCGCGGGTGCTGCGCTGGCTCGGCGTCACCGCGCTTTTCGGGGCGGCCTTTCTGGCGATCGAGCTTTACGAGTTCTCGCATCTCATCCATCAGGGGGCGGGGCCGCAGCGCTCGGCCTTTCTGTCCGCCTTCTTCGCGCTTGTCGGCACGCATGGGCTGCATGTGAGCTTCGGCCTTCTGTGGCTGGGGGTGATGGTGGTGCAGATCCGCAAGTTCGGGCTGAGCGGCGCCAATCAGCGGCGGCTGAACTGCCTGTCGATGTTCTGGCATTTTCTGGACGTGATCTGGATCGGCGTCTTCACCTTCGTTTACCTGATGGGGATGATCTGATGAGTGAACACAGCCCTGATGACGCCGCCGCCTTCCCGCATGGCAGCAAGCGCGACTATATCACCGGCTTCGTGCTGTCGGTGATCCTGACGGTGATCCCCTTTGCCCTGGTCATGGCCGGCGGGTTCGAGGCGTCGCGCATGACCGGCTTCGTGGTGCTGGCCTGCGCCATTCTGCAAATGATGGTGCATATGGTCTATTTCCTGCACATGTCCCCGCGCGCGGAAGGCGGCTGGATGGCGATCTCGCTGGTGTTTTCGCTGATCCTGATCATCATCGCGGTCGTGGGCACGATCTGGGTGATGTATCACATGGATGCCAACATGATGCCCGCCATGGGACCGCCCGCAGCCACGACACCCTGATGGGCCGCCCGCTCTGGCAGGTCGGGCTGGTGCTGCTGGCGGGTGCCGGGCTTTTCGCGCTGTTTCTGGGGCTGGGGCTTTGGCAGGTCGAACGCCTGTCGTGGAAGCGCGATCTGATCGCGCGTGTCGATGCGCGCGTCCATGCCGCGCCGATCCCCTGGGCCGAGGCCGCGCGGATGCCCCCGGACCTGGCCGAATACCGCCATGTCACGCTGACAGGCCGCTTCGATCATACGCGCGAGACGCTTGTGCAGGCGCTGACCGAACTGGGCGGCGGGTTCTGGGTGCTCACGCCCCTTGAAACCGCGGATGGCGCGGTGCTGGTCAATCGCGGCTTCGTGCCGCCCGGATACCGCGACCCCGCCAGACGCGCCCCCGGCCAGATCGCCGGCGAAGTCACCCTGACCGGCCTGTTGCGGTTAAGCGAGCCGGGCGGCGGCTTTCTGCGCCGGAACGACCCCGAGGGGGGACGCTGGTTTTCGCGCGATACCGCCGCCATCGCAAAGGCCCGTGGCATCAGCGCCGCGCCCTGTTTCATGGATGCGGATGCCAGGCCCAATCCCGGCGGCTGGCCCTTGGGCGGGCTGACGGTGATCGCATTTCGCAATACGCATCTCAGCTATGCGCTGACATGGTTCATACTGGCGGCGATGATGGCGGGCGGCATGGTGATCCTGATCCGCCACGAGCTGCGCACCCGCCGCGCCGCTTCGGGGTAGCGGCGCGCCGCTCAAAGCGGCAGCGCCATCAGCGCCAGCAGCACCAATGCAGCCAGAAACAGCGTCTGGCCAAGCAGCAGCCCGATCGGGCGCGGCCCCATCTCAAGCACGGCATCAAGCCGCGTGCGCAGCCCCACCCCGGCAATCGCCACCAGCAGCGCCCAACGCGACATCTGCCCCAGAAGATCGCGCAGGCCATCCGGGATCAGCCCAAGCGCCCCGGCCAGTGCCAGAAGCGCGAAGCCGATCACGAAACCGGGCAGAAGCGCGGGTTTCGGGCCGCCCGCGCCGCCCTGCGCACGATAGGCAAGCGACAGGATCAGCACCACCGGGGCCAGCAGGCTGACGCGGATCAGCTTGACGAGGATCGCCGCCTCGCCCGCCTCGGCCGAGATCGAGAAGCCCGCGCCCACCACCTGCGCCACATCATGCACGGTCGCGCCGATGAATATCCCCGCCTGATGATCCGACAGATCAAGCCAGCCCGCAATCGCGGGGTAAAGGATCATCGCCGCCGTCGACAGAAGCGTCACGCCAAGCACGGTAAAGCTGAGATCGCGGCCAGATCGCGCGCCCTGCGGCTGCACCGCCGCGATTGCCATGGCGGCCGAAACCCCGCAGATCGCCACCGCCCCCGCCGTCAGGACCGAAAACACCCCGCCCTGCCCCAGCACCCGGCCAAGGGCCAGCCCGAAAAGAATGGTCAGCGCCGTCGAGGCCAGCAGAAAACCGACCACCCCCGGACCCAGATCAGAGATCAGCGAGGCGGTGATCCGCGCGCCCAGAAGCGCCACCCCGATGCGCAGCACCTGTGTCGCGGCCATGCCGATGCCGGGGGCGGCGCGCGGCGCGGTGCCAAGGAAGTTCAGCGCCAGCCCGATCAGCAGCGCCATCAGCATTGCCGGTGCGCCGTAATGGCTGGCCAGAAAGCCCGCCGCCATGGCCACAAGGACCGCAGCCGAAAGCCCCGGCAGCAGCAGGCGGATACGGCTCATGATGCGGCGGTATCCAGCGTCACCGCCTGCCCGGTCAGCGCCGATTGCGTGGCGGCCATGCCCATCAGCACGGCCTTCATCCCGTCGGCCAGCGTGACCTCTGGCGTGGTCTCGCCGCGCACCACGGCGGCGAATTTCTGGTGCTGGAAGAAGGTCGCGCCGTGGTGATCGCCCGCCGCCAGAAGCACCGGATCAACCGGGATTTCCTGCGTCAGCGGCCCTTTCGGCGCGCGCGGGCTTTCCACCAGCCGCGCCACCGGGGGCTGCCCCAGATGCGCGGGCCAGAAGCGCGCGGGCCCCGGCACCAATGCCTCGATCCGGCCAAGGGGGCCGGTGGCGGTGATTTCCTCTTGCCAGCGCGCGCCTTCGGCAAACATGCACAGATCCAGCATGGCGCGCGCGCCATTGGCGAAATCCACGATCACATAGCCACTGTCCCAGATATCAGGCACAAGCCCCGCATAGGATTCGTCCTTGTGGTTCACCGCCTGCGAGGCGCTTGCCATCACGCGCACCGGCTCGGACCGGATGCAAAGCCGCATGAGATCGAAGAAATGGCAGCATTTCTCGACCATGGTGCCGCCAGAGTTGCGGTTGAACCGGTTCCAGGCCCTGACTTTCGGCAGGAAGGGGAAGCGGTGTTCGCGGATCGACAGCATCTTCAGCCCGCCGGTCGCCGCGTCCAGCCGGTCAAGGAAAGCCGCGACGGGCGGCATGAAGCGATATTCCATGGCCACCCAGACCGGGGCGGGATAGTGGTAAAGCGCCTGCATCCGGGGCAGGTCGGCGGGGTCGGTAAAGACCGGCTTTTCCATCAGCACCGGCAGCGCGCGGGTCTGTGCGATACGTTCCATCTGGCCAAGATGATCACAATTGGGCGAGGCGATGACCAGACAATCCAGATCGTCGCGCGCCAGAAGCTGATCCAGCCCGTCGCAGAAATCCGCCTCGGGCGCGAGGGGGGCCGAGGCCGCGCGCATGCCCGCATCGGGCTCAAGAATGGCGGTGACGCTTGTGCCGGGCAGCAGGCGGATATTGCGCAGATGTTCCTGCCCCATCATGCCGCTGCCGATCAGCCCGTAACGGATTTTCCCGGTCATCCGGCCCCCCTATCTGATCCGCGCGACATAGGCCGCCCTGGTGGTGTCGAACCAGTTGCGCGAGAACTCTGCCCGCCGGTTCTCGCGGTCGAAGCTGAAGCGCGAGATAAACCCGGTGGAACTGCCCGCAGGCGGGCCGAAGGCGGGCGGGGCCCAGTCCGGCACGATCCCCTGGCCCACCCGGTCTTCGACCTGGGATATCCACAGATTCAAGGACTTGCGGTAAAAAAGATACAGGGATTCCGACAGGTCGCGCGGCTGGATCGCCTTGGCATAGCTGCCGTCAAGCCAGATTTCCTCAAGCACGCAGGGGGTGTCGTTCAAAAGCCTGAGCCTGCGGATGCGGAAGGCATGATCCGAGGCGCCGAATTCGGGCAGATCGGCGGGTTTCCTCATCCGGTCGATCGAGATCAGCCGCGCGCGCGGCAGCCCCCCGCCCGCCAGAAGCTCGATGCGGAAAAAGGCATAGACGTTTTGCGAATCATGGCGCGTGCGCACATAATTGCCCGAGCCCTGCCGCCGTTCCAGCAGGCCCATCCGCGTCAGTTCGGCAAGCGCCTTCCTGAGCGTGCCCACCGAAGCGCCAAGGGTCGCCGCCATCTCGCGCTCTGGCGGCAGGCGCGCACCATCGGCCAGAAGCCCGGCCGCGATTTCCCGGGCAAGCAATTCGCTGATTTGCAGATAGATCGGAAGGGCGTGCTGGTTGTTCATGGCGGCTTCGCAAATTGATACATCATTGATTTATATCACGGCGAATGCTATGCAAGCAGAAATTTTCAGCGGGAAGGACCCGGCCATGAGCATCGTCCCCATTACCTCGGCTGATCTTCAAGGTGCTGAAATATCATGGTTCTCGTCGCTTTGCTCGGATGATTACCGCTACCTGGGCGTGCCGCAGGACGATCTGCGTTCAAGCTGGGAACATTGCCTGGACATCGTGCGCACCGCCGAGGAACAGGGCTTTCGCAATATCCTGTGCCCCTCGTCCTATCAGGTCGGGCAGGATACGCTAAGCTTCGTGGCGGGCTGCGCGCCCTTGACCGAACGCATCAATTTTCTGGCCGCCGTGCGCTGTGGCGAGATGCAGCCGATCATGCTGGCGCGCACGCTGGCGACGCTGGATCACATGCTCAAGGGGCGGCTGACGGTGAATATCATCAGCAGCGATTTCCCCGGCGAACAGGCTGACAGCGCCTATCGCTACCAACGCTCTGCCGAGGTGGTCGAGATTCTCAAACAGGCCTGGACCCGCGATGAGATCAACCATGACGGCGCGATCTACCAGTTCCACGGGCTAAGCACCGACCCGGCCAGACCTTATCAGCAAAATGGCGGACCGCTGCTGTATTTCGGCGGCTACAGCCCCCAGGCGCTGGAACTTTGCGGCAGGCATTGCGATGTCTATCTGATGTGGCCCGAAACCAAGGCCGATCTGGCCGGGCGCATGAAGGCCGCCCATGCGGCGGCGGCACGCCACGGGCGCAAGCTGGATTACGGGCTGCGCATCCATGTCATCGTGCGCGAGACCGAGGCCGAGGCGCGCGAACATGCGCGCGAACTGGTCTCGAAACTGGATGACGAACAGGGCCGCGCGATCCGCGAACGCGCGCTTGATGCCGGTTCCCTGGGCGTATCGCATCAGGCGCGGGCGCGGCAGCTTTCCGATCTGGAAGGATATATCGAACGCCACCTGTGGACCGGCGTGGGCCGCGCGCGTTCCGGCTGCGGGGCGGCACTGGTGGGTTCGGCCGATCAGGTGCTTTCGGAAATCCGGGCCTATCAGAAAATGGGCATCCGCGCCTTCATCTTCTCGGGCTACCCGCATATCGACGAGGCCCGCCATTTCGGGCGTCTGGTCATGCCGCATCTGAAAACCTGCAATCTGGCACAGGTCTACGGCCGCGTCCCCCCCGTCGCCCCGGACACACCGCTGGCAGCGGGCATCCGCCGCTGACGGCGGCATGCGCGGGCAGGCAGGCAAGGCAGGCAGGCGTTTTTACAGGCTGAAATCGCGTTCGGACACTGAGCTGGTATAGCCCCTTGCCCAAAATGGACGCGCCCGGCCAAACCGCGCCGAGCGGGGGAAACCCGCTCAGCGTGTATCGGCCCCTGCGGCCAGACGGCGTGGGGGTTGGCCGGTGGCGGCGCGATACCAGTCGACGATCACCTGCCGTTCGGACTGTTCCATGAAGCTGACATTGGCGGGCGGCATGGCGTGGGTCAGGCCGGCTTGCAGGTAGATCTCGCGCGCGGCGCGGGTCACGTCATCGGGCGTTTCCAGCAGCAAGCCCTTGGGGGCGATGTGGATGCCCTCATATCCCGGCTCGCGGCCGTGGCACATGGCGCAGCGGCCGGGAACGATGCTCATGACCTCATCGAAGCCCGCCGCATCGGCAAAACGCGCCTGCGCGGGTGTGGGCGCGCGCGCCGAGGATTCGTCATAATCCGACTGGAACACCCCCGCCGTGGACAGCCACATGATCCCCACGAACAACATGGCCGTCACCGCCCATGTCCACCATTTCATGCCCTTGCCCGCATGCATCGCATTGAAGAAATGCCGGATCGTCACCCCCATCAGGAACACCATCGCCGCGATCACCCAGTTATAGGGGCTGGCGAAGGCTAGGGGATAATGCGTCGACAGCATCAGGAAGATGACCGGCAGCGTCAGATAATTGTTATGGGTCGAGCGCAGCTTGGCGATCCGCCCGTATTTCGGGTCCGGCGCGCGGCCTGCCTGAAGATCGGCAACCACGATCCGCTGGTTCGGCATGATGATGAAGAACACATTGGCGGTCATGATCGTGGCGGTGAAGGCCCCCAGATGCAGCATCACCGCGCGCCCGGTGAATATCTGGTCATAGGCCCATCCCATCGCCACCAGAAGCGCGAACAGAAGCAGCATCAGCACGGTCGGGCGCTCGCCAAGGGGGGATTTGCACAGCCGGTCATAGACCAGCCAGCCCACCGACAAGGACCCCGCCGAGATCACGATCCCCTGCCAGAGCGCAAGATCGGCCTTGGCGGGGTCGATCAGGAACAGTTCCCCGCCGACCCAATAGACGATCATCAGAAGCGCCGCGCCCGAAAGCCATGTCGAATAGCTTTCCCATTTGAACCAGATCAGGTGCTCGGGCATGTCGGGCGGTGCGACAAGGTATTTGTTGATG
>JAUNTV010000379.1 GCA_030538515.1 Paracoccus sp. (in: a-proteobacteria) | reverse complement strand
TCACTGGGGCGGGTGGTGACGGCGCTGCGCACTTCGCAGGAACGCGGCGCGGACCGGCGCAACCGGGCGACCGGCGATTGCGTCAGCCTTGGTTCCGGCATGCGTCTGGTGCTGACGGGCGATACCATCCCCGGCACCGGGGACAGCTATCTTTGCCTCAGCGCGACGCATCATTTCGTGTCCGAGGCCTACGGCTCGGGCGATCCCGAACATGACGGCTATGCCTTCACCGGGCGCTACGTGCTGATGCCCGACACCGCGCCCATGTTCCCGCCGCGGCGCACCCGCGTGCCGGTGGTGCAGGGCCCGCAAACCGCCGAAGTGGTCGGCGAGGGCGAGATCGATTGCGACGAATACGGCCGGATTCTGGTGCGTTTCCATTGGGATATCCGCGATCAATATTCGATGCGCTGCCGGGTCAGCCAGAACTGGTCGGGCAATGGCTGGGGCGGTATGGTCATCCCGCGCATCGGGATGGAGGTGGTCGTCGACTATCTGGAAGGCGATCCCGACAAGCCTCTGGTCACGGGCTGTGTCTATAACGGCAAGAACGCGGTTCCCTATGACCTGCCGGCGAACAAGACCGTCTCGACCTTCAAATCCGACACGCATGAGGGCAGCGGCTACAACGAATTCCGTTTCGAGGATCAGGCCGGGCGTGAAGAAGTCTTCATGCACGCCCAGAAGGACCACAACACCATCATCGAAAACGACGAGACCCATTCCATCGGCCATGACCGCAGCAAGACGGTCGGCAATGACCAGTCGGAATCCGTCGGGCGCGACAAGACGATCAGCGTCGGCAATGACCATACCGAGACGATCGGTAACAACATGCAGTATAATGTCGGCTGCTCGCAGCAGGAAAACTACGGCAAGGATCACATCCACCGCGTCGGCAATATTCACAAGCAGTCGATCTATGCCGACCATCTTTACGAGACGGGCCGGAATTTCGAAGGCGAGGTTTTCGGCCGCTATACGCTGGATGTCGGTGAATCCATCACCAACAACACCAAGATCCACACGCTGATGGCCTTCCAGAAGATGCAGATCAAAGGCCCCGGCGGCAAGATCACCATCGATGCGGGCGGTATCACGCTGGAAGCGCCCACGATCCGGCTCAAGGGCAATGTGATCATGGGCGGATCGGGTGGGGCGCAGGTGCCGACGCTTCAGATGGCCGCGCGCGAGGGGCTGCCCCTGTGCGAGGAATGCGCCAGCTTCGAAGATGGGAATGCCTGATGCGCACCATCGCCCGCGTCGGGGACAAGCATATCTGCCCGCGCCACGGCTCGAACGTCATCATCGAGGGTGGCAGCGGGCTGATCGACGGGCGCGCCATTGCCCGTGTCGGTGACAAATGCGCCTGTGGCGGCGTCATCATCGAGGGCGAATCGGGTGCCCTTTGCGATGGCCGCCCGGTCGCCTATTTCGGTGCCAGGACCAGTTGCGGCGGCATCATCGCGGATTGTCAGGGATCGGCCGGGTTCGTGTAAGCCGCTCGACACGGGCCGGTTTTTGGTGGAAACCGGCCCAACTGCGCCCGAACCCGAGGTTTCCCATGGCCATCCACCTTTATCAGAACGATCTGCCCGAAGGGCTGGACCTTGGCGCGAGTGTCGCCATCGATACCGAGACCATGGGCCTTGACCCGCGCCGCGACCGGCTGTGTCTGGTGCAGATGTCCGCCGGCGACGGCAATGCCCATCTGGTCCAGATCGCGCCGGGGCAGCGGGCCGCGCCCAATCTGACGCGGCTTCTGGCCGACCCCAAGGTGCTGAAACTGTTCCATTACGGGCGCTTCGACATTGCCGCGCTGGAAAACGCATTCGGCGTGGTGACTGCGCCGGTCTGGTGCACGAAGATCGCATCCAGGATGGTGCGCACCTATACCGACCGGCACGGGCTGAAATATCTGCTGCAAGCGCTGGCGGATGTGGATATTTCCAAGCAGCAGCAGACCTCGGACTGGGGGGCTGCGGAACTCAGCGCGGCGCAACTGGAATATGCGGCATCCGACGTGCTTTACCTGCACCGGCTGAAAGACGCGCTTGAAGCGCTGCTGATCCGCGAGGGGCGGCTGGCGCTGGCGCAGGCCTGTTTCGATTTTCTTCCCACCCGTGCCCGGCTGGACCTTATGGGCTGGGGGGATGAAAACGACATATTCCATCACTAGATCACCCCGATGAGCAGCTATCTGGACACCGCCCGCCGCGTCATCGCCACCGAAGCCCAGGGGCTTTCCGCGCTTTCCGCCGGGCTTGGCGACACATTCGACCGCGCGGTCGAACTGATCCTGGCCGCGAAGGGCCGGGTCATCGTCTCGGGCATGGGGAAGTCGGGCCATATCGGGCGCAAGCTGGCGGCGACGCTGGCCAGCACCGGCACGCCTGCGCAATTCGTCCACCCCGCCGAGGCAAGCCACGGTGATCTGGGCATGGTGACGCAAAGCGATGTCGTCATTGTCATTTCGAACTCGGGCGAAACCCCTGAAATCGCTGACATCGTTTCCCATACGCGGCGGTTTTCCATCCCGCTGATCGGCATTGCCAGCCGCGAAGGCTCGACCCTTGCGCGGCAATCCGATGTGGCGCTGATCC
>JAUNTV010000378.1 GCA_030538515.1 Paracoccus sp. (in: a-proteobacteria) | reverse complement strand
TTCACTGGCTGCGCGCCCATATCACAGCGCCCCACATCGTGTTTCGCACCAATGACGATACGGTCATGCGCCATGCGATCCAGTCGGGGCGCTGCGCGGGGTTCCTGCCGATCTCAAGCCTGATCTGGTCGCCCGATCTGGTCGAGCTTCTGCCCTCGCACGAAGACTGGGCAGCGCCGCTCTGGCTGGTTCATGACCGCGGTGCCGCCGGGATCTGCCGGCGCGTCGGGCGCGATATCGCCGCCGTCATCGTGCGGCAATTGTCATGAGGGCGTCGCCCCGCCATGCGGCTTTCGGGGGAACCGCCCGTGGCACCGGTATCGGTTCGGGCGCGCGATGATCGGGGCGCGGGGATGCTAGAAGCGTCGCCGCGCGCGCAGGGCAGCCGTGATCGTGCCATCGTCGAGGTAATCGAGTTCGCCGCCGATCGGGACGCCCTGCGCCAGCCCGGTGACGACAAGCCCGTCAGGCAGGGCATCGGCGATATAATGCGCGGTGGTCTGGCCTTCGATGGTGGCGTTCAGCGCAAGGATGACCTCGGACAGGTTTTCGCTTTCGATACGCTCCAGCAGGCGGGGGATGCCCAGATCCCCGGGCCCGACATCATCCAGCGCCGAAAGCACGCCACCAAGCACATGATAGCGCCCGCGAAAGGCGCGGCCCCGTTCCAGCGCCCAAAGGTCGGCCACATCCTCGACCACGCAGATCTCACCGGTCTGCCGGGCCGGGTCGGCGCAGATCGGGCAGATGTCATGATCCGAGATATTCCCGCAGCGCGTGCAGGGCCGGGCATTTTCCGCGACGCGCGCCATGAGCGTGGCCAGCTGCGCCATCTGCCCCGGCCGACGCCCGATCAGGGCCAGAACGATGCGCCGGGCCGAGCGGGGGCCAAGCCCCGGCAGTCGCGCCATGGCCCCGATCAGCGCCGCGATATCGCCTTGCTCGCTGTCCATCCGGGGTCAGAAGGGCAGTTTCATCTCGGCCGGAAGGCCAAGTTCCTGGCTGATCCGCGCCATTTCCGCTTGCGCGCGGTCCTGCGCGCGGCGCTGCGCATCCTTGATCGCGGCAAGAATCAGGTCCTCGACCACCTCTTTTTCCGAGGCGACGAAGATCGAGGGGTCGATTTCCAGCGCGGTCAGCTCGCCCTTGGCGGTGGCGGTGGCGCGCACCAGCCCCGCGCCGGCCTCGCCCTGAACGGTGATCTTGCCAAGGTTATCCTGCATATCGGCCATCTTGGCCTGCATATCCTTGGCGGCGGCCATCATCCTGGCCATGTCGCCAAGCCCGCCCAGTCCTTTCAGCATCTGCTACTCCTCATCCTCGAACGGGTCCCATTCCTCGGCCGCGGCAACCGGGCCGGCCCCGTCATCATGTGTGGCCATTTCCGCGCCGGGCAAGGCCGGGGCGGCATCAATTTTCTGCGCGATCTGGCGTGTGGCGATCACGCGCGCGCCGGCGAAGGCGGCCAGTGCCGCCTGCACGGTCGGATGCGCCTGCGCGCGCGCCATGGCGGCGGCCTGCGCCTCGGCGCGGGTTTCGGCGATGGTGGGACCGCCCCCTTCGCTGACCACGCTGACCGCCCAACGCTGCCCGCCCGTCCAGCCGCGCAGGCGTTCGGCCAGGCGCGCGGCCAGATCGCGCGGCGCATCGGGCGTCGGCTGGAATTCGATCCGTCCGGGGCTGTATCTGACCAGGCGCAGGTGATTTTCGACCAGCATCAGCAAGGGCAGGTCGCGCATGCGCCGGATCAGGTCCAGAACCGCATCGAAATCGGGGCAGGCGGTGATCAGCGTTTCGGGCAGGGCGGCAAGCGCCATCGCCTGCCCGCCGGAACCGGCCGGGGCGAGCGTGGTGCCCGCGCCGCGCGCCTGCACCGGGCTGGCCGCAGCCGCCGCGCGCGCGCCCCCGCTGCTGCCCGCGCCGGGCTGTGGCCGGGTGAAGCCGCCCGCCGCCTGCGTCGACTGGATCTTGCGGATCAGTGCTTCGGGGTCGGGCAGGTCGGCGGCATGGGTCAGCCGGATCACCGCCATTTCGGCGGCCATCATGGCATTCGGCGCGGTCGAGACCTCTTCCAGCGATTTCAGCAGCATCTGCCACATCCGGGTAAGCACGCGCATGGGCAGGCGCTCGGCCAGGGCGGCACCGCGCACGCGCTCATCAGGCGAAATCGTGGGGTCATCGGTGCTTTCGGGCGTGATCTTCACGATCGAGACCCAATGCGTCAGCTCGGCCAGATCGCGCAGCACCGCGACCGGATCGGCCCCGTCGGCATATTGCGCCTGAAGTTCCGCCAGCGCCTGTGTCGCATCACCGCGCAGGATCATCTCGAACAGGTCGATCACCCGGCCCCGGTCGGCCAGCCCCAGCATGGCGCGCACCTGATCGGCACTGGTTTCGCCCGCGCCATGGCTGATCGCCTGATCGAGCAGGCTGGTCGCATCGCGCGCCGAGCCTTCGGCGGCGCGCGTGATCAGCGCCAGCGCGTCATCGGTGATGGCGGCGCTTTCGGCATCCGCGATCCGGCGCAGAAGCGCGATCATCACCTCGGGCTCGATCCGGCGCAGGTCGAACCGCTGGCAGCGCGACAGGACCGTGACCGGCACCT
>JAUNTV010000377.1 GCA_030538515.1 Paracoccus sp. (in: a-proteobacteria) | reverse complement strand
CATTGCCGTAATTGTCATGTTCCTCGATCCCGGTCGCCACGGCGAAGATATTGGGGTCGAAGATGATATCCTCGGGCGGGAAACCGACCTGCCGGGTCAGAAGCTCATAGGCGCGGGTGCATATCTCGACCTTGCGGTTTTCGGTATCGGCCTGGCCGACCTCATCAAAGGCCATGACGACGACCGCCGCCCCATAGGCGCGGCACAGGCGGGCGTGGTGCAGGAATGCCTCCTCGCCCTCCTTGAGACTGATCGAGTTCACCACGGGCTTGCCCTGAATACATTTCAGCCCGGCCTCGATCACCTCCCATTTCGAACTGTCGACCATGATCGGCACGCGGGCGATATCGGGTTCGGATGCGATCAGGTTCAGATATTCGACCATCACCTTTTCGCTGTCGATCAGCCCCTCATCCATATTGATGTCGATGATCTGCGCGCCGTTTTCGACCTGATCGCGCGCCACATCCAGCGCGGCGGCATAATCGCCATTGGTGATCAGCTTGCGGAACCGGGCCGAGCCGGTGACGTTCGTGCGCTCACCCACGTTCACGAAGGGGATCGCATCGGTCTTGGTGAACGGCTCCAGCCCGGAAAGGCGCAGGGCGGGGGTGATATCGGGGATCGGGCGTGGCGCGATGCCCGCCACCGCATCGGCAATGGCGCGGATATGATCCGGCGTCGAGCCGCAGCAGCCCCCCACCACATTCACCAGCCCCTCGCGCGCGAATTCAAGGATTTGCGCGGCCATTTCGGCGGGGGTCTCGTCATATTGGCCCATCTCGTTGGGCAGGCCCGCATTGGGATAGGCGCAGACAAGCGTATCGGCCACGTCGCTGATTTCCGCCAGATGCGGGCGCATGGCCTCGGCCCCGAGGGCGCAGTTCAGCCCGATGGTCAGCGGCGTGGCATGGCGGATCGCGTGCCAGAAGGCGGTGGGCGTCTGGCCCGAAAGCGTGCGCCCCGACAGATCGGTGATCGTGCCCGAAATCATCACCGGCAGGCGCAGCTTGCGTTCGGTGAACACCTGCTCGCAGGCGAAAATCGCGGCCTTGGCGTTCAGCGTGTCGAAGATCGTCTCGATCAGGATCAGATCGGCCCCGCCCTCCATCAGCCCGCGAATCTGTTCGCCATAGGCCTGCGCCAGCTGATCGAAGGTCACGGCGCGGTAGCCCGGATTGTTCACATCCGGGCTGATCGAGGCCGTCCGGTTCGTCGGCCCAAGCGCGCCGGCCACGAAACGCGGGCGGCCATCTTCGGCCGTGGCGCGGTCAAGGGCCGCGCGTGCCAGCCGCGCGCCGGCGACGTTCAGGTCATGGACACGATCCTCCAGCCCGTAATCGGCCTGCGCGATGCTGGTCGAGGAAAACGTATTGGTTTCAACGATATCCGCCCCCGCCATCGCGTAACGATAGTGGATTTCCTCGATCGCGTCGGGGCGCGTCAGGTTCAGCAGGTCGTTATTGCCCTTTTGCGGATGATCGGAATGGATATGGCAGCCGCAACCCGCGCCGTGGCCGGTGTAATCATCTTCGGACAGGCCAAGGTCCTGAATCTGCGTGCCCATCGCCCCGTCAAGGATCAGGATGCGTTCGCCCGCCAGCTTGCGGATACGGTCAAAAACGTCAGAGCGGGGAAGATCGGCCACGGGTCACCTGTCTCGATTGCAGGCCATGCTTCTAGCACCGGCAGGCAGCCAGAGGCAATTTCATGTTGCCCCCATCCCCGCGCGCCCCGCCCTTTCCAAGACAGGACGCAGGCGCTACATAACGCGCGACATTACGGGAACGCTCATGGCACGCCATCTTATCACCTCTGCCCTGCCCTATATCAACGGCATCAAGCATCTTGGCAATCTGGTCGGCAGCCAGTTGCCGTCGGACCTTTACGCGCGCTATCTGCGGGCGCGCGGGCATGAGGTGATGTTCATCTGCGCCACCGATGAACACGGCACCCCCGCCGAACTGGCAGCGGCCAAAACCGGCGAGCCGGTCGATGTCTATTGCGCGCGGATGCATGCCGAACAATCGCGTCTGGCCGAAGGGTTCGGGCTGTCCTTCGATCATTACGGGCGATCCTCCAGCCCGCAGAACCACCGGCTGACCCAGCATTTCGCCGGAAGGCTGGATGCCGAGGGGCTGATCCGCGAAGTCAGCGAGCGGCAGGTCTATTCCATCGACGATGGCCGCTTCCTGCCGGACCGCTATATCGAGGGCACCTGCCCCAATTGCGGCTATGACAGGGCGCGCGGCGATCAATGCGAGAATTGCACCAAGCAGCTTGACCCGACCGATCTGATCAACCCGCGCAGCGCGATTTCCGGCAGCACCAATCTGGAAGTGCGCGAGACCAAGCACCTTTACCTGCGCCAGTCGGCCATGCGCGACCGCATCGCGGCATGGATCGACAGCAAGACCGACTGGCCGATCCTGACGACATCCATCGCGAAGAAATGGCTGAATGATGGCGACGGGCTGCAAGATCGGGGCATCACGCGTGATCTTGACTGGGGCGTGCCCGTCCAGAAGGGCGATCAGCCCTGGCCGGGGATGGAGGGCAAGGTCTTCTACGTCTGGTTCGACGCCCCCATCGAATATATCGCCGCCACCG
>JAUNTV010000376.1 GCA_030538515.1 Paracoccus sp. (in: a-proteobacteria) | reverse complement strand
CCCACACCAGCCTCGGACATCAGCCGGCCATCAGCCGCATCCCGGTGAACAATCTGATGGCTTCACACAGTCGCGCCCTCACATCCCCTCGACGATGACGATCTGGGCGATTCCGGCCCCTTCCCGATGCGTCTTGGCGGCCTGATAGGCGGGTGAGTGGTAGCAGGCAAGGGCGTCTTCCATACTGTCGAATTCGATCACCACATTGCGCGGATGGCCTGCGCCTTCCAGTTGTTCGGCCCGTCCGCCGCGCGCCAGAACGCGGGCACCGAATTCGCGGAACACGGCCGAGGCACCATCGGCGTAAAGCGCATAAGGTTCGGGATCGGTGACTGTCACATGGGCGATCCAATAGGCTTTGGGCATGGTTTTCCCCTTTTTTCCCCGTTCGAAAGGGGCCGGCCCGCATGTCTGCAAGGGCCGGCCGCTGCGATTATTGCGCCAGTGCCTGATCGGTCACGGCATGGGTCCATGCCCCTTCCGGCACCTGGCTGATCACCGGATCAGAGCCGCCAGCCAGAAGGATATCGACCGTGCGGGTGTAATCGCCCTCGTCCAGACGGCCATCGGAACCGGCGGTCAGCTTGGCGACCTCGATCATCATGCGCTTCTGATGCTCTTCGGTCTGGGCACCGGTCTCATCATGATCAAGCACGATCATCGCGGCCTCATCGGGGTGGGCTTCGGCATATTTCCAGCCCTCCATACTGGCCTTGACGAAACGCGCCATCTTGTCGGTGAAGGCGGGATCGGCCAGCCTGTCCTCAAGCACATACAGGCCATCCTCCAGCGTGGCGACGCCTTCGTCCTCATATTTGAAGGTGATCAGATCCTCGGGCGTCATGCCGGCATCGATCAGCTGCCAGTATTCGTTATAGGTCATGGTGCTGATACATGCCGCCTGCCTTTGCAGCAAGGGATCGACGTTGAAGCCCTGCTTGAGCACCTCGACCCCGTCCGCGCCGCCTGTCGTGGGCAGGCCGAGCCTGCTCATCCAGCTGAGAAAGGGATATTCATTGCCCCCGAACCAGACGCCAAGGGTCTTGCCCCTGAAATCCGCGGGCGAGGTCACATCCGCATCGGCGCGGCAGGTCAGCATCATGCCAGAGCTTTTGAAGGGCTGCGCGATATTGACAAGCGCCAGCCCCTTTTCACGCGCCGCCAGCGCCGAGGGCAGCCAGTCCACCATCACATCCGCGCCGCCCCCCGCCATGACCTGCGGGGGCGCGATATCGGGACCGCCCGGACGGATGGTGACGTTCAGCCCCTCGGCCTCATAGAAACCCTTGTCGAGCGCGACGTAATAGCCCGCGAACTGGGCCTGCGTCACCCATTTCAGTTGCAGCGTCACATCGTCAGCCGCGAAGCTGGCGGTTGCGGGCAGAAGGGCCGCCGCAAGGCCGGTCAGAAGATATTTCATCCTTAGCTCCCTGTTTATGGGGTGATCCCCCGCTTGCTTATTTGCGCTGGCTCGGGTGCCAGAAGGTCAGCCGCGCCTCGATCAGCGCGACGATGCCGTAGAATGCCGTTCCGGCAAGGGCCGCGACCAGGATCTCGGCCCAGACCAGTGCCATGTCCAGCTGCCCCACCGCCGTCGAGATGCGAAACCCCATGCCGCGCGTGGGGCTGCCGAAGAACTCGGCCACGATAGCACCGATCAGGGCAAGCGTGGTGGTGATCTTCAACCCGTTGAAGATGAAAGGCAGCGCGGCGGGCAGGCGCAGCTTTACCAGCGATTGCCAGTAACCCGCGCTCCATGTGGAAATCAGGTCGCGTTGCAGCGCGTCACTGGCCGCCAGCCCGGCCATGGTATTCACCAGCAGCGGAAAGAACACCATCACCACCACCACGGCAGCCTTGGAATGCCAGTCAAAGCCGAACCACATGACAAGGATCGGCGCGATGCCCACGATGGGCAGGGCGGCGACGAAATTGCCGATGGGCAGCAGCCCGCGTTGCAGAAACGGGCTGCGGTCGATGGCGATGGCGGTGGCGATCGCAGCGGCGGCCCCGATCAGCCAGCCCGACAGCGCGCCTTTCAGGATGGTCTGGACGAAATCGGTCCAGAGAATGCCGGTATTGGCCGCGAAGCTGGCCCCGATCTGCGAGGGCGCGGGCAGGATGACCGCAGGCACATTATAAAGGCGCACCAGCATCTCCCACAGGATCAGCAGCGTGGCCCCGAAGATCAGCGCCACCAGAATGCGCGTGGCGCGCGTATCGAACCGCGCCAGCCAGACATTCAGCCCCAAAGCCCCCAGCCAGACCGCGACGATGGGCAGGGCCGCGCTCATCGTGCCAGCCCCATGCGTTTCAGGGTGACGCGCTCGATCCAGCCGATCAGCGCCACCAGCAGCGCGGCAAGCGCCGCCGCCGTAAGCAGCGCCGACCAGATCTGCACGGTCTGGCCGTAATAGCTGCCCGACAGAAGCCGCGCCCCCAGCCCGGCCGAGGCCCCCGCCGGCAATTCCCCCACGATGGCCCCCACCAGACTTGCGGCGATGGCGATCTTGAGGCTGGCGAACAGGTAAGGCATGGCCGAGGGCAGCCTGAGCCGCCAGAACACCTGCCCGCCGCCGGCATTCCAGGATCGCATCTGGTCAAGCTGCATC
>JAUNTV010000375.1 GCA_030538515.1 Paracoccus sp. (in: a-proteobacteria) | reverse complement strand
CGTAATATTCGACGACCAGGTTCGGCTCCATCACGACGGCATAGGGCACGTCGCCAAGGGCCGGGGTGCGCACGAAGGTCGCGGTCATCTTGTTGTGGTCGACTTCCAGATAGTCGGGCACGTCACGTTCGGTCAGGGCGATGGCTTCCATCACGATGACCAGCTGGCGCGAACGCTCGCGGATCGAGACGACATCGCCTTCCTTCACGCGGTAGGAGGCGATGTTCACGCGCTTGCCGTTCACCTCGACATGGCCGTGGTTCACGAACTGGCGGGCGGCGAAGATGGTCGGCACGAATTTCGCGCGGTAAACCACGGCGTCAAGGCGACGCTCCAGCAGGCCCACCAGATTCTCGCCGGTGTCGCCGCGCACACGCTCGGCCTCGGCATAGATGCGGCGGAACTGCTTTTCGGTCAGATCGCCGTAATAGCCCTTGAGCTTTTGCTTGGCGCGCAGCTGGGTGCCGAAATCCGACAGCTTGTTCTTGCGGCGCTGACCGTGCTGGCCGGGGCCATATTCGCGGCGGTTCACCGGCGACTTGGCGCGGCCCCAGATGTTTTCGCCCATGCGGCGGTCGATTTTATACTTGGCAGACGTGCGTTTGGTCACGGCTGATCTCCTTTTGTTGTCAGTTTCAAAAGGGCGTTGTCCTTTGGCTTGCGCCTGACAGGCTTCCCCTTGCGGGGTCCACCAACACCAATGAAGCGGCGCTTATACCGCGCCGTGGCGCAGAGTCAACAGGCCTTGCCGCATTGCAGAAAGCGGGGCAGAAAGGCGGGTATGAAACAGATCATCTGCATCAAATGGGGCACGAAATACGGGCCCGACTATGTGAACCGCTTCTACAGCATGGTGGCACGCAATATCACCCCGCCCTTCCGGGTGATCTGTTTTACCGATGACGGCACGGGGCTTGCCCCCGAAGTCGAGACACGGCCCCTTCCCGAACCCGATTTCGTCATGCCGAAGAACACCCCCGGCAAATGGCCGAAATCGCAGCTTTGGGGCGATCTGGGCGATATCACCGGGACCGTGCTGTTCATGGACCTCGACGTGATCGTCACCGGCAATCTGGACGGCTTCTTCGACTATGGCGACCCGTCCGACACGATCACCGCGAAAAACCCCAATACGCCGTTCGAGCGGATGGCCCAGACCTCGATCTACCGGATGCAGGTCGGGCGGCTGGCCGGGATGCAGGCGAAATTCCGCGCCGATCCGCAGGGCATGGCCGATCAATACCGCTATGAACAACGCTTCGTCACCCATAATGCGCCCGGCGGTGTGCGCTTCTGGCCGAGGGGCTGGGTCAGCCATTTCCGGCTGCATTGCATCCCGCCCTTTCCGCTGAACTACCTGCGCCCGCCGCGCATCCCCAGGGGCACGAAAGTGGTGATCTTCGCGGGCCACCTGAACCCCGATGATGCCGTTCTGGGCCAATGGTCCGCCGATGACCCCGTGCGCGCGCCCCTTGACCACCTGAGGGCTGCCTTCGACGGACGCCGCCGCGAGAGCCTGTCGAAACATCTGCGGCACTACTACCTTCCGGCGACATGGATCGCCGAGAAATGGCGTTGAAGGTGCTGGTATGAAAAGCGAAATTATCTGGCAGCGGGTCGAGGGCGCGCTGATCTTCCTGATCGGTCTCTGGGTCTGGAACAGCCTTGGCGGGGGGCTGGCGTGGTGGCTGTTTCCCCTGGCCTTTTTCGCGCCGGACGTGAGCTTTCTGGCCTATCTTGCCGGGCCGAAGCCGGGGGCCTTCATTTATAACCTTGTCCATAACTATGCGTTCGGGCTGGTCGTTCTGGTGATCGGCAGCGTCTCGGGGCAGGGGCTTTTGATGGCGCTTGGCGCGCTGTGGTTCGCGCATTCGGGCTTTGACCGTATGCTCGGCTATGGGCTGAAAACCGATCAGGGCTTTCGCTTCACCCATCTGGGCAGGATCGGGCGACCCTGACACCATGATGTTGCAAGTTTATAGTCGTCTTCGGGGCGGGCAGGTCATTCGCGTCACGGGCGATGATCGCCGTCCTCATCACGCGCGGCCTGCTGATCGGCGGCCTCGGCGGCGATCCATTCGTCAAGGAAGGCATCGATACGGCCCGCCTCAAGCGCGGCCTGCAACGCCTGCGCGGCTTGCGGGTTTTCAAGGTGATAGCAGAATTCAAGCGCGCCGCCGGCATTCAGGCCGATGGCTGCCTCTCCGTCCTGAGAGCCGGCCCAGTCCAGCATGACAAGGGAAAAGCGCGGGGCCAGTGCCGCCAGAAGCGCCTGAGCCTGTGCCTCATATGCGGGGGAAAGGCGTTCCCAGATGGCCGCAGGCCTGTCGCCTTGCAGCCCCCATGCCCATCCCAGCCCGTCATCATTGCGTGGAAATCTTGCCATGTTGCCATCCTCTTTGCCTTGCTGCGTCCCCCCTTGCGCGCGGCGGTCTTGCCTGCGCGCGGGGCTTGGGCTAACCCGGACGCGTTCAGTCTATAAAGGCCCGCCATGCGTCTGTCCCGCTATTTCCTGCCCGTCCTGAAGGAAACCCCGTCCGAGGCGCAGATCGCCAGCCACAGGCTGATGCTGCGCGCGGGCATGATCAAGCAGCAATCGGCGGGGATCTATTCCTG
>JAUNTV010000374.1 GCA_030538515.1 Paracoccus sp. (in: a-proteobacteria) | reverse complement strand
AGGGGGCGCTGCCCCCTCGCGCGTGCCGCGCTCACCCCCGGGATATTTGGGGACAAGAGAGGGGGCGGGCGTGGCTGTGGAATGCGCGGGTCAGGGGTTTCCGGCCTGATCCGTCAGCGACTTGAGTTCATAGACCAGATCCAGTGCCTCGCGCGGGGTCAGGCTGTCGGGGTGGACGTCGCGCAGGCGTGTTTCGGCGGCACTGGTCTTTTTTGGGGGGGCTGCGGGCGCGGGTGCTGCCCGGAAAAGCGGCAGGTCGTCGATGATGGCGGCGGGCCTGGCGGCGCCTTCGCGTTCGCCCGACTCGAGGCTTGCGAGGATGTCGCGGGCGCGGGTGACGACCGCTTCGGGCAGACCGGCAAGGCGCGCCACCTGCACCCCGTAGGAGCGGTCGGCGGCACCCCGGACGACCTCGTGCAGAAAGATCACCTCGCCCTGCCATTCGCGCACTGAAACGGTGGCGTTTTCGACGCCTTCCAGACGTGCGGCGAGCGCGGTCAGTTCGTGGTAATGGGTGGCGAACAGCGCCCGGCAGCGGTTGATGGCATGCAGATGTTCCATCACCGCCCAGGCGATGGAAAGCCCGTCCCACGTCGCCGTGCCGCGCCCGATCTCATCGAGGATGACAAGCGCGCGGTCGTCGGCCTGATTGAGAATCGCCGCCGTTTCCACCATCTCGACCATGAAGGTCGAGCGGCCCCGCGCCAGATCATCCGCCGCCCCCACCCGGCTGAAAAGCTGGCTGACCATGCCGATGCGGGCACGGGTGGCGGGCACGAAGCTGCCGGCCTGCGCCAGAATCGCAATCAGGGCGTTCTGGCGCAGGAAAGTCGATTTACCGGCCATGTTCGGCCCGGTGAGCAGCCAGATCGCGGGTGTGCCGCCGCTTGTCAGCGCGCAGTCATTGGCCACGAAGCTTTGCGATTTGCGTTTCAGCGCGCGTTCGACGACGGGGTGGCGGCCGGCCTCGATCTCGAAGGCGCGGCTGTCGTCGATGAGGGGGCGCGCCCAGCCCTCGCCCATGGCCAGATCGGCGAATGCGGCGGTCAGGTCGATCTCGGCCAGGGCGCGGGCGGCCTGACCGATGGGGCCGGCATCGGCCAGCACCGCATCGCGCAGGCGCGCGAAAACGCCGCGCTCGATCTCAAGCGCGCGGTCGCGGGCGTTGAGGATGCGGGTTTCCAGTTCGGACAGCGCCAGCGTGGTGAAGCGGATCTGGTTGGCGGTGGTCTGGCGGTGGATGAAGGTTTCGCCGAGCGGCGGGGCCATCATCTTCTGCGCATGGGTCGTCGTGGTTTCGATGAAATAGCCGAGCACGTTGTTATGCTTTATCTTCAGGCTGTTAACCCCGGAGAGTTCGGCATAGTCGGCCTGCATCCCGGCGATGACGCCGCGGCCTTCGTCGCGAAGCCGGCGCGTCTCGTCCAGATCGGCGTCGAAGCCCGTGGCCACGAAACCGCCATCGCGCGTCAGCAGCGGCGGCTCGGCCACAAGGGCATCGTCGAGCAGGTCGATCAGCGTCCCATGCCCGGTCAGATCGCGCGCGGCATCGGCCAGAACGGCGGGACAATCGCTGCCCAGAAGGCTGCTGATGCGGATGGCCTGGCTTAACCCCGCGCGGATTGCCGCCAGATCGCGCGGGCCGCCGCGTTCCAGCGCCAGCCGTGACAGGGCGCGGTCCATATCGGGCACGCCCGCCAGCGCCTCGCGCAGATCGGCGGTCAGGCGCGCGTCGCCCGCCAGATGCGCCACTGCGTCATGGCGGGCATGGATCGTGGCCAGATCGCGCGAGGGCGCGCTGATGCGCCGTTCCAGCAGGCGCGCGCCCGCCGCCGTGACCGTGCGGTCGATTGCGGCAAGCAGGCTGCCCTCGCGCCCGCCCGACAGCGCCTGCGTCAGTTCCAGATTGCGCCGCGTCGCTGCGTCGATCTGCATCACACCGGCGATTTCTTCGCGCAGGGGGGGGCGGATCAGCGGCAGGCGCGATTTCTGGGTCATGTCCAGATAATCGGCAATCGCGCCCATGGCGGCCTGTTCGGCGCGGGTGAAGCTGCCGAACCCGTCCAGCGTGTCCACCTTGAAAAGCGCCCCGAGCCGGCGCGCCCCGGCCGTGCTGTCGAAGCTGCCGGGGCCAAGTTCGGTCAGCGCCGCCCCGGCTTCCGCCGCCAGTTCCCCCAGGCCCGAGCCATCCGCCGCCAGCAATTCGCGCGGGGCGATACGCGCCAGTTCGGGCGCGAGCCGCGCGGGTGGGCAGGTCATCACCCGAAGCGTGCCGGTCGAGATATCCACCCAGGCCAGTGCCGCGTCATCGCGCACCATGGCGAAGGCCGCCAGGTAATTGTGCCGCCGGGCTTCCAGAAGCGATTCCTCGGTCAGCGTGCCCGGCGTGACAAGGCGCACCACATCGCGCGCCACGACCGATTTCGCCCCGCGCTTCCTGGCCTCGGCGGGGTCCTCCATCTGTTCGGCGATGGCCACGCGAAAGCCCTTGCGGATCAGCGTCAGCAGGTAGCTTTCGGCGGCATGAACCGGCACGCCGCACATCGGGATGGGTTCGCCCTGATGGGTGCCGCGTCTGGTCAGCGCGATATCCAGCGCTGCGGCGGCCGCGACCGC
>JAUNTV010000373.1 GCA_030538515.1 Paracoccus sp. (in: a-proteobacteria) | reverse complement strand
GGCGGCGAAATAGCCAAGGACCGAGCCTAGCCCGATCCAGCGAAACAGCGGCACAGTCGTCACCGCCGCCCCCATCAACACCACAACCGGACCGATAAGCGGCCCGAATCCCTCACTCGCCATATGTTCGCCCGCAGTTGAATCCTGCCGGCCAGTTTCACCAATGGCGGCAAAATAGCAAGGCTGGCGGGGGGGCTGACAGACGGCGCGGGTCCCGATGCGGCTGATGGTGTCCCGTCCGCCCCGCATCGGTGTGGCCTGCCTGGCCACGCGCGCGCTCAGAACCCCGAGAGGCGCGGCGCGGGGCCAAGCGGGATCGGGCCGAGCCGCGCGATCCCCTCCGACAGAAAGATCGGCAGACGGATCTCGCCCGGCCGGGCGGGGGGCAGCGTCACCGGATCATCGGTCAGATCCTCCATTCCGGGCAGGGGGGCGGCATCCGCGCCTTCCTCGGGCGTGCCGGCGATACGTTCGATCAGGGATTGCAGGGGCGTGGCCAGATCGGGGGTGATCAGCCCGGCCATCATCGCCGCATCGACGAAAGCCGGCCCGTCGCCGGTATAGATCGCCATCTGCCCCGAGGCGAAGCCGTCCGCATCCGCGCTGATCCGCCCCGCCAGCCGCGCGCGCATCCCGTCAAGGCTGATGGTCAACGCCTGTGTTTGCAGCCCCGTCAGCCGGGGCGGGGGGGCGCTTGCGTCCAGAACATGGCGGTCGGGCAGCCCGTCCAGCCAGATCTGCACGCTGCCCGAAATATCCAGCGGGGCGGGCAGATCATCGGGCAGAATGCCCGCGCCGCTCAGATCGATCCGATAGGCGGCGGCGGAACCGGGGGGGGCGGCGCTGCCCATATGGGTCAGGCGGGCCTCGGCCCGGGCGGCGTCGAACAGGGGCGCACCGTTCAGCGAAAGATCGCGCGCCGCGAAACCGGCATGGCTGATCGCCAGCCCGCGGGTGGGGGCTATGGTCAGCTCGGCACGGCCATCCTCCAGCGCGATCTCGGTCGGCGGGGTGCCGGTGGGGGCCAGCGTGATCGCCTGTGGCAGATCGACGGTCAGCGTGGTCGGGCTGGTAAGCCGGATATAGGCGTCAAGCGCGGGCAGGCTGGCCGTGCCCCCGGCATCCGCAAGGCGCAGATCCGCCATCCGCAGGCCAAGCCGTCCGGGCTGGCGCATCGGCGCGATATCGGCGCTAAGGCCCGGCTGCCCCGCCAGCGCGTTTCGCGCGGCATTGCCAAGCAGGCTTTCCGCCCCGTACCAGATCGCCGTCAGGGGCAGGGTCAGGATCACGAGCCAGATCAGTAACGTCTTCATGAGCCTCTCCGGTTCTGCGCGGGCTGTTGCTTGAACCGGCGGCATGTAAGCCTAGAATACCCTGCGATGAAAGAGGCAGATATGCGCGATCAAAACTGGTTGTTTGCTTACGGCTCGTTGATGTGGGACCCCGGTTTCGACGTGGCCGAGCGGGTCATCGCCACGGTCGAGGGGTTCCACCGAAGCTTCTGTCTGCGCTCGATCGAATATCGCGGCACGATGGAGTTTCCGGGCCTCGTTCTGGGGCTGGACGAAACCGAAGGGGCAAGCTGCAAGGGGGTGGCGCTGCGCGTCAGCGACGCGATCTGGCCGCGCGTGCTGGCCGAGGTGCGCGCCCGCGAATTGCTGACCGACGCCTACCGCGAGGAAATCCTGCCGCTTCTGCTGGCCGACGGGCGCGAGGTTTCGGCCATCGCCTATGTGATGCGGCGCGATCACTGGCAATATGCGGGCGGGCTGTGCATCGAGGAACAGGCCCGCATCATTGCCTGGGCCGAGGGCGGGCGCGGGCCGAACCGCGATTATCTTTACAATACCACCGCCCATCTGGACGCGCTTGGCCTGTCCGACCCCGAACTTGCCGCCCTGGCCGCCGAAGTCAGGCATCTATGCGATTGATAAACCAAATGAAGCCTTGGCAGGGGGCAAGGGGCTGCTAAACTCGGCGCGGAAGCGAAACCCGTCGGGAGATGCGCGATGAGCACCGAAACCCCGCCTGAGGGCAAGCCGCCCCCCGCGCATCCGGTGGCGGGCGGCGGCGGCGCGTCCCCTGACACATCCCCGCCCGGTGGGCGCAGCGTCCATGACCCGGCCCCGCGCCCGACACGGCGGCTGACCGCGCGGCGCGCGCAGGAACGCCGCATGGCGCAGCCCAAATTCAGCCAGCCGGTCCGCCAGATCGTGCTGATGCTTGCGGTCTCGGTTCTGGTGGGGGCGGGGGGCTGGTTCGCCTATGGGCGCATCCTGCCGATCTTCGCGGCCAATCCATGGCTGAACGGGCTGATCCTGACGGTTTTCGTCATCGGCGTTCTGGCCTGTTTCTGGCAGGTCGCGCAGCTCATCCAGTCGGTGAGCTGGATCGAGCGTTTCGCGGAACGGCGCGCGGCGGCGCTGTCGCGTGGCCAGCCCGTCACCGCCCCGGCTCCAGGGGCCGAGGAAGACCACCGCGCCCCCCGCCTGCTGGCACCTCTGGCGGCGCTTCTGGGGGCGCGCGGCGCGGTCGGCGGCGTGATCTCGACCGGCTCGCAGCGCTCGATCCTCGATTCGGTGGCGACCCGGATCGACGAGGCCCGCGACATCACCCGATACCTTGCCAA
>JAUNTV010000372.1 GCA_030538515.1 Paracoccus sp. (in: a-proteobacteria) | reverse complement strand
GGCCGGGTTGCGCGACGCATTCGCCGCCATGTCCGCGCCCGCGCTTCAGCCCGAGACCCTGACCGGCGATGCCGCGCATCTGGCGCTCTGGCTGCGTCTGTGGATGGGCGAGACCGAGGTTGCGCGCGCCCCCGATGACCGGCTTGACGCGGCACTTCTGGCGCTGGCGACGGGCGGGCAGCCGCAGCCGCTCAGCCCCGCGCTTGGCGCCATGGCCGAGGTCTTCGCCACGCCCCTGCCGCCCCGGCCCGATCCGGCGGTGGATGGCATGGCGCTGGCGCCCGCGCTTTACGGCGCATTGGCCGATGCCGATGCCGGGCTGCAAGGCGATGTGACGCGGGCTGCGCGCGGGGTGAAGATGCTGCGCGAACTGGGGCTGATCGCCGATGCGCGCCGCATCGCCACCCAGATCGCGCTTGATCCCGCGCTCAGGGGGCTTGCGCCATGAAGCTGATGCGCCGCCGCATCGAAAGCTTTCTTGACGCGCAGGCCGCCGAGGCAGGCGCGGCGCGCAATACGATCCTGTCCTATGGGCGCGACCTTGCCGATTTCGCCGATTGGCTGGGCGCGCGCGGGCTTGATCTGGAAAGCGTCAGCCGCGACCAGATCACCGATTACCTGGCCGATTGCGAAAGCGCGGGCCTTGCGCGCACCACGCGGGCGCGGCGGCTTTCGGCGATCCGCCAGCTGACCCGCTTCGCATTGGAAGAGGGCTGGCGCGCCGATGATCCCGCGATCCGCATTTCCGGCCCCGGCAAGGCCATGCGCCTGCCCCGCGTCCTGACCCGCGCCGAGATCGATGCCCTGTTCGATGCCCTGCCCGCCCTGGGCCGGACCGATACCGAACGCGCCCGCAACCGCTGCCTGATCGAGCTTCTCTACGCCACCGGCATGCGGGTGAGCGAACTCGTCTCGCTTCCCGTGGCCGCCGCGCGCGGCGATCCCAGGGTGCTCATGATCAGGGGCAAGGGCGGCAAGGAACGCATGGTGCCGCTGTCAGCCCCCGCGCGCGCGGCACTGGCGGGCTGGCTTCAGATCCGCGACACGGCCCCGCCCGAGACCACGCTTGCCCGCCAGATCGCCGGCACGGGCGGGCGGTTTCTGTTCCCCGCGACCTCCAGGGCCGGGCATATGGCGCGCAAATCCATGAATGACCTGATCCGCGATCTGGCGCTTGCCGCCGGGATCGACCCGGCGCGCGTCAGCCCCCATGTCATCCGCCACGCCTTCGCCACCCATCTTCTGGAAGGCGGTGCCGATCTGCGCGCCATCCAGATGATGCTGGGCCATGCCGATCTGTCCACGACCGAGATCTATACCCATGTGCTGGATGCGCGGCTGCGCGATCTGGTGCTGAACCATCACCCCCTTGCCCATCCCTGATCCCTGAGCCCTGAGCCCATATGCCAAGCCTGATCCTGACCGCCGCCGCCGCGACCACCCTGCCGCCCCCGGTGCCTGCCGATGCCTCTGCGATGCCCATGATCTGGGGCTTTGCGGCGGCGATTCTCGTGCTGCTGATCGGCTCGGCCTTCTTCTCGGCCTCGGAAACCGCGCTGACCGCCGCCAGCCGCGCCAAGCTGCGTTCGCGCGCCGACAAGGGCGATGCGGGGGCCGAAGCCGCGCTGAACGTCAGCCGTGACAGTGACCGGCTGATCGGGGCGATCCTTCTGGGCAATAACGTGATGAACATCCTGTCGGCCTCGTTGGCGACGGCGCTGTTCACGGCGCTCTTCGGTTCAAGCGGGGTGGCGATCGCGACCATGGTGATGACGGTGCTGGTGCTGATCTTCGCCGAGGTGATGCCCAAATCCTATGCCATCGCCAATCCCGAATCGCTGGCATCCGTCGTGGCGCGGCCGATGGCGGTGGTGATGCGCATCCTGTCGCCTGTCGTGCTGGTGGTGCGCGCCATCGTGCGCGGCATTCTGGGGCTTCTGGGCCTGCGCGGCGACCCGGATGCGAATGTCTTCTCGGTGCATGAGGAAATCGCCGGCGCGCTCAGCATCGGGGCGGCCACCGGCGCGGTCGAGAAAGAGGACCGCGACCGGCTTCTGGGCGCGCTGGATCTGGGCAACCGCACCGTGGACGAGATCATGAAGCACCGTTCCGAGATCCAGATGATCGATGCCGATCTGCCGCCCGCCGAGATCCTTGATACGGTGCTTTCCAGCCCGCATACCCGCCTGCCCGTCTACAAGACCGAACGCGAGAACGTCCTTGGTGTCGTTCACGCCAAGGACGTGCTGCGCGCGATCCACAAATCCGCCTATGACGGCCAGGGCGACCCGGCGGATGCGGTGCGTGATTTCGATGTGCTCTCGGTCGCGATGAAGCCCTATTTCGTGCCCGAAACCACCGCGCTTGACGAACAGATGCGCGAATTCCTGAAACGGCGGGCGCATTTCGCGCTTGTGGTCGATGAATATGGCGCGCTGCGCGGGCTGATCACGCTGGAGGACATCATCGAGGAAATCGTCGGCGAGATCGCCGATGAACATGATACCGAGGCCGATCACGACCTGCGCCCCGGTCCGGGCGGGGATTATCTGATCGACGGCTCCATGACGATCCGCGACCTGAACCGCGCGCTTGACTGGAACCTGCCCGATGACGAGGCCAATACGATTGCCGG
>JAUNTV010000371.1 GCA_030538515.1 Paracoccus sp. (in: a-proteobacteria) | reverse complement strand
CGCGGCATCATCGCCCCTCCTGT
Organism: Paracoccus sp. (in: a-proteobacteria); assembly: GCA_030538515.1. Taxonomy (GTDB): domain Bacteria; phylum Pseudomonadota; class Alphaproteobacteria; order Rhodobacterales; family Rhodobacteraceae; genus Paracoccus. The sequence continues at coordinate 2,621 of JAUNTV010000371.1, read as the reverse complement.
TCATATGTATATGCACAAACATATACATCATGCTGCGGAGATTTTCAACCTGCACCGCCGCCAGCCCCGTCCCTACAACCCATTTCGTGAAGAGCGGGCCAGGGCTCGCTCATCTCATCAACCCAAAACGCCGAAGCTGAAATGCAACCAAAATCCATGCGGGCACCGACGTTCTCGATCCCGGCGATGACACTCGCAACGATCTGCGGATGACGTCGCGCTGGTTCTCGGTCGAGTATTTCTGGTGGTCAGTCGACATCTGGACACAGGCGACCGCAGGCACATCCATCTCGGGCGGCCCGTCGCTTTTCGCGGAATTGATCGACTATCAACTACTCAAGCGCCTGTTCATCGCAATTCCAAGTAAATTCATCCAATCCGCGCGAAGATTCGGTTGGATTCCCTCATCCATGTAAAGCGAGGGAGGGCGGAATGCCGTTTCCCAAAAAGGGCAAGTTCTTTCCGAAAGAAAACGGATATGCTGAGGACGGCCAGCATTTGGCCGACAACTGGTTCGCCGCTGAGATCGCGTCGACCCTGAAGCGATCCCTCGGAAACAGTCGGGCGGGGGTAAAGGTCGTTGCCTCCTGGACCAGTGCAAATGAAAAGACAGTGAAGAACCGGTTCGCCGGCAGATACGGTCCGAGCGGAGAGCATCTGGTCGCTCTGGCGCGACACTCCGACGAGGTGCTGGGGTGTTCTTCGCAATGACCGGGCGCGAGGAACTGATGTCAGGTTTGAAGCTCGCGGCTGCGGAACGGGCAATCGAGGAACTCCTCGCGGCAGTCCACCGGCTGCCGACCGAAGACCGTATCAATCCATCGCATGACGAGACGGACTTTACGGCCCGCAAATAATGTCGAGATGCAACCTGATCTCTCCCGGATGATTCCCGCACTGGTGCCGGCGCAAGCGTTACCGCCTTTTTATGCCCAACCAACCGCCCATGAGAACAATATTATCGCGCGCCTTCGGCCGGGCCTTCGATCCATTCTACTTCCGCAAGGAACAGGCTGGCTATCGGCCGATCTGCACCATTCTTGCCGAGTATGTCGGCAAGAATTTCCGCTTCACCCATCGGGAGAATGTGTTCGGCATCGAGACACGCGGCGTGCCGCCGACCACTTTACGCCCGCTTTGCACCCAATACGGTATCGGGCTGAAAATCACCGCCCAGGTGCTGAAGAAATCGATCCGCCCCTGATCGCCGATCTTGCCCCGAAATTAAAGGATCTGATCAATGCTCAGGGATGCCGCGCGGCATCTGGGCATTGGCGTTTATTTGTTGCGATGACTGATGGCGGATGGGCTACTGGTGCCTGACTATCGGTTCAAGGACAGGATGGTCGGGTTCCGACCGGAAACGCTGGATGCGTTTCTGAACCAGTGAAGCGGCGCGGCCCGGACCGGCAGCACGGGAAGTCGGTCCGCCAAGACACCGTGGATCACCATCGCGCGGGCAAATCGGACGCGGACATCCCGACTGCTGCTCGCCGCCCGAGATACGAATGTGACTTTCATTCGTGATCAGCGTAGACGCAGGCTGGCGGCGCTGAGTGTGGCGGGCCGGGATATTGACAAGCTGTTGGACACGGCAAGATCAGCCAACCTCACGGAGAGTGCCCGTGGCACCCTTCCGACGCAGTTCCCCTTGCATCACAGGACCCGATCCGGGATGGCTGAGTGCTGATTTTTCGAGTATGAGGGTAATATATGCATAGTGAAACGCCGGGGCCATGACCATTTCGTTCGGTCAAGATTGCAACGATCCGTGGACTCTTCGAGCGGGCATGTCCGGTGAAGCCCATTCAGAACCAGCAGCGCCAGCCTTGCGTATCGAGATCATTGAAGGTGTCGCGCCTCTGGATGCCCAGCTTGGGGTGTTCCCTAAAAGGACCGTTCCGGACGCGCTGTATGACGCCCTTTTCGGTCAGCCCGATCCATCGCCAGCCGAGGTCGAGGCGGCAGGCGGCAATGCCTCTGCCGTTCCATTCATGCAGACCTTTGCCATCCTTGACGCCGCCAAGATCATGGACCTGCCCGAGCTACTGGAAGACAGTGGCCTGGCACACCGCTGCCTGTTCAAGGGTGACGCCTTTGATGAGTTGAAGGATGTTGCTCCATGGATCGTGCGACTCGAGAAGGGCAACAATTTTACTCGCAACCTGTTCACCCGGTCAGATGCGTGCTGGCACCTCTGGGACAGCCAACCGGGCATCTATGTCCGCTCGCGCGCAACACTGGACGATATATGGCGGCACTTCAGGAAATTTACCCGAATACGGGATACGAGTGGGGGATGGTTATACTTCCGTTTTTGGGAAAGCCCTGTCAGCACCACTTTTTTGTCGATGGGGAACAGTCCCGAAGCCATGCCCCTGGTCTCTCAGATGTTCAGCGCGACCGGACAAAAGATCGAAATCGTCGCAAGCACGCTGTATGGCTGGTGTCGGTTAAAGCGTGAAGGCGCTGCGCAGTTGCGCCATCATAATATCGAGCTGAGCCCGGACGCCCGGGCGCTGCTTGGGCGTATTCGGCGAATTAGCGAGTTTGAAAAGCTGCAGGACATAGCAATACGGCATGTTTCCGGGCATGTTGAACTAAGCGAAGACGCAGCCCGG
>JAUNTV010000370.1 GCA_030538515.1 Paracoccus sp. (in: a-proteobacteria) | reverse complement strand
CGTCGCCGTTCATTCCACCGCCGATGCCAATGCCATGCATGTGCGCATGGCCGATGAATCGGTGGCCATCGGCCCGCCGCCATCGTCCGAAAGCTACCTGAACCCCGCCGCGATCATCGCCGCCTGCGAGATCACCGGCGCGCAGGCCGTGCATCCGGGCTATGGTTTCCTGTCGGAAAACGCCGGTTTCGCGCAGATGCTGGAAGATCACGGTATCACCTTCATCGGCCCGAAGTCCGAACATATCCGCATCATGGGCGACAAGATCACCGCCAAGGAAACCGCGAAGGACCTGGGTATCCCTGTCGTTCCGGGTTCCGATGGCGGCGTGAATGACGTGGATGACGCCAAGGATGTCGCGGCACGCATCGGCTATCCGGTGATCATCAAGGCCACGGCGGGCGGCGGCGGGCGCGGCATGAAGGTCGCCCATGACGAGGCCGGGCTGGAACTGGCCTTCCGCACCGCGCGTTCCGAAGCCAAGGCGGCTTTCGGCAACCCGGACGTCTATATCGAGAAATATCTTCAGAAGCCCCGCCATATCGAAATTCAGGTGTTCGGTGACGGGCGCGGCAATGCCGTCTATCTGGGCGAACGCGACTGTTCCTTGCAGCGCCGCCACCAGAAGGTGCTTGAGGAAGCGCCCGGCCCCTCGATCACGCCGGAAGAACGTGACCGCATCGGCAGGATCTGCGCGGATGCGATGAAGAAGCTCGGCTATATCGGCGCGGGCACCATCGAATTCCTTTATGAAGACGGCGAGTTCTACTTCATCGAGATGAACACCCGCCTTCAGGTCGAACACCCGGTGACGGAAGCGATCTACGGCGTCGATCTGGTGCGCGAACAGATCCGCGTCGCCGCCGGCGAGGAAATGGAACTCGATCAGGACAGGCTGGCCATCAACGGCCACGCGATCGAGGTGCGCATCAACGCCGAGAAGCTGCCGAATTTCAGCCCCTCACCCGGCAAGATCACGCAGTTTCACGCGCCCGGCGGGCTTGGCGTGCGCATGGACAGCGCGATTTACGACGGCTATGTCATCCCGCCCTATTATGACAGCCTGATCGCCAAGCTGATCGTGCATGGCCGCGACCGCCCCGAAGCGCTGGCGCGGCTTGCACGCGCATTGTCCGAACTGATCGTGGACGGGGTGGATACCACCATGCCCCTGTTTCGCGCGCTTCTGGAAGAGCCTGATATCCAAAGCGGCAATTACTCGATCCACTGGCTGGAACGCTGGCTGAGCGAGAACGCGCCCGCGTGATCAGCGCGCGGGATATGCTGTGGGGATATGCCAATGGCATCTTCCCCATGGCGGCATCCGCGCATGATCCCGAATTGCAATGGTATGAACCGGTTGAGCGTGGCGTGCTGCCGGTGGGGGGCGTGCATGTCTCGCATTCCATGCGCCGGGCGTTGCGCCGATCGGGCTGGCGGGCGGTTCTCAATCAGGATTTCGCCGCCACCGTGCAGGCCTGCGCCGCGCGCGACGAAACATGGATCAACGCGCCGCTTTTCCGGCTTTATCAGGAACTCCACGCCATGGGCCACGCCCATTCGCTGGAAATCCGCGACGAAAGCGGGATGGTCGGCGGGCTTTTCGGGATCACGCTTGGCGGGGCGTTTTTCGGCGAAAGCATGTTCTCGGCCCGCAGGAACGGCTCAAAAGCGGCGCTGATCTGGCTGTCGGCGCATCTGGCGCGCTGCGGCTTCGGGCTGATCGACACGCAATTTCCAAGCCCGCATCTGACCAGCATGGGCGGCCAGAGCATTCCACGCATCACCTATCTGCGCCGCCTGTCGCATGCGATCCGGCTGCCCGCCGATATCACCGCCCATCCCTTGCCCGAGGCTCAGGCCCTTTCGCAGCCAAGCACCCAGACATCGTAGCGCGCATCATCCAGCGCCGAAAGCGCCGGGGACGAGGCGATCATCCAGCCGTCGAACAGCACCGCCCCATGGGTCCGGTCGGTGATGACCATCTGCGCGAAAGCATCCGAATTGGGGTCATCACTCGGGAAGCGGCATTCGCCAAGACGCACGGTCAGCCGCCCGACCTCAACCGCTTCGCCCGGTGCCAGCCGCAGATCGCGGATCTCGCTGGACACCTTGTCAAGCGCGCGCAGAACAGCACCCGTGCCGCGCGTCGTGGCCAGCCCCTCCTGCGCCAGAACCGGCGTGGCAAGCAACAGGGCCAGAAGTGCAGAAAGGGCTTTCATTCGGCTTTATCCGCTTGTGAATCGACGAATTTCATCATCAGGGCCAGCAGGCTGACGGCACCCTGCACGTCCTCGATCTCATCGCCGGGGGCAAGGTTTTCGGGGCTGCCGCCTGCCTGCAATTCCAGATAGGCACCGCCCAGAAGCCCGTCGGACTGGATCACCGCCGCCGAATCAGCGGGCAGCAGAATGCCGTCATGAATGCGCAACCGCGCCTCGGCCAGATAGGTTTCGCGGTTCAGCGTGATGGCTGAGACGCGGCCCACCGGCACCCCGGCCAGCCGGACCTCGGACCCCGTGACGATCCCTTCGACATTGGGGAAGGCGGCCATCAGTTCATAGCCGCCGCGCGGCATCAGGCGGGGGCCGGCGGCGAAGATCAGAAAGCCCGCCGCAATGGCAAGAACCACGCCGCCCGCGATCATCTCGGCCC
>JAUNTV010000369.1 GCA_030538515.1 Paracoccus sp. (in: a-proteobacteria) | reverse complement strand
CGCAAGGACCGCAGCGACCGCGCCGCGCCGCAGCGCGACACTGCCCAGAAGATCAAGGATCAGCACCGCCGCCGCCGCCAGCAGAAGCCAGCCCGTCAGCGCCATGCCTTGCGGGCGCGCGGCTTCCAGCGTGGCACCGGGCCAGGTCGCGGCCTCGATCACGCCGCCCGCATTCAGCGCCGCGATCCGCTCGCCCGAGGTATAGATCCCCGCCGCAAGCCCCGGCGCGGCCCCTGCGGCAAGCGCCGTGCCCTCGACCGGGCCGGTGTGATCGGCGGGCCCCAGCCGGCCGAACCCGTCCAGCACCTCGCGCGCCTGCCATATCCCGTCGCGCGCATCCCCCGGATCGGCCGCGGCGGGATCGCGCCCGGCACTGGCCACCAGCCGCGAGAGCATATCGACGAAAAGCCCCGAGATCGGCAGCGAGGACCAGTCGGCATTGGCGGTCGAATGAAACAGCACCACCTGCCCCTTGCCGAAGGGCGCGCGCGTGACAAGGGGGGTGCCATCCTCAAGCGTGGCGATGCTGCGTTCGGACAGGTCGGGCGCGGGCTCGGCCATCAGTTGCGCGCGGATGGTCACATCGGGCGGGATAGCCAGCCCGGCGAAAGGCCCGTCGGCCGGGAAAGGCGCAACCCCGCGCGGCGTGCCCCAGCTGAGCGCGCCGCCCATATCGCGCCCGCCCGGACGCAGGCGGACGGGCAGCAGCGGCTCGGCGGCCAGATCGGGGGCGCTTGCCATGCGCGGCCCGGCGAAGCGGATCAGCAAACCGCCCTCGTCCAGCCAGTCGGCCAGCCGCCCCTCGGGCGGAAGGCCCACCTGATCCATCAGGACGATGATATCGGGGCGCGCCGACAGCGCATCCTCCAGCCCGGTTTCGATCAGGCGGGCGGAACCCGACAGCGCGCTGCGCAGGAAATGCGCGGGCGAAAGCAGCGCCTGCGTTTCCGAAGTCGCCCCCGCCGCCCCGATCAGCGCCACCACCGGGCGGCGCAGCCGGTCATCGCCCAGAACCACGGCGGCGGCGGAAGCAACCCCGTCTACCTGAAAGCGGGTGACGCGGCCCAGAAGCTCGGGCGGAAGCGTCACCGGCACGGGCCGCGTGGTGATGCCGTCGCGCGTCACCGGTGCTTCGGGCACCAGCCGCGCCAGTTCGCGCGGAATGCCCTGCGGATCGGGGCCGAGGGCGCGGATCTCGGGCGCGCTGTCGCCGATGGTCGAAAGTTCCAGAAGCGGGCGCGCGGCGCGTTCGGTCATGCGCAGGCTGACCGGCGGCATGGCGGGGCCGACCACCGCGACCGGCCCGCGCGCAGCAAGCGCTTCCAGCCATCCGGCGCGGCCCGGATGATCCAGCCCGTCGCTGAACCAGATCGTGCCAAGACTGCCGGCGGGCGCATGTTCCAGCGCCGCATCGGGGCTTTCGGGATAGGCACCGGGCCAGGGCCGGGGCAAGGCCGCGCGCAAGGCCCCCGCCACCGCGTCATCCGCGCCCCAGATCAGCGCCTGATCCGTGCCGCCTTGCCCATCCGCCAGAAGCACGGCCACCGGGCGGGCGGCGGCGATGGCGCTTTCGGCCTCGCGCGTGGCGCGGGCGCGCGCGCTCTCCCATCCCGGCGCGGCGGTGGCACCGGCATCCATCACGATCAGCAGCGCATCGCCTTGCGCCATGGGCGGCGCGGGGCGCCAGACCGGTTGCGCGAAGGCCAGAATCACCGCCGCCACCGCCGCCAGACGCAGCAGAAGCAGCCACCAGGGCGTGCGGCGCGCGATCGGGTCGGGGTCCTCCAGCCCGGCCAGAAGCACCGTGCCCGGAAAGCGCTGGCGACGCGGCACCGGCGGCAGGCTGCGCAACAGCCACCACAGCACCGGCAGCGCGGCAAGTGCCAGCAGCAGCGCCGGCGCGCCAAAACCTATCGGGCCAAACATCATCATCGCGCCGAAAGCACCCCGTGCAACCAGATCAGAGGGGCGGAAACCGGCTGATCCAGATCATGGCTGCCGAAGATCATGCCGCCCTGCCGCGCCAGTGCCGCCAGCGCCTCGCGCCGCGCCTCAAGCCGGGCCAGATAGGCGCGGCGCAGCCCCTCGGCGTCGCGGGTCTCATGGCGCTGCCCGCCGGCGGTTTCGAAACGCAGCGCGCCCGTGAAGGGGAATGTCGTCTCGTCCGGGTGAAGCACCTGCAACAGAACGCCCCCGGTCCCGAGATCGGCCAGCCGCGCCACGAAGGCATCGAGCCGGGGATCGGGCTGAAGGAAATCATCGATCAGAATGGCGATCTGGCCGGGGCGGGCGGTTTCGGGCGCAGGCGCATCGGCATCGCCCGGCAGAAGCTGCGCCGAGGCCATGGCGAAGCTGATCTTGCCCGCCTGCGCCGCGCCCGCGCCCGAGGCCGCGCCCAGAAGCGCCACGCGCTCGCCGCCCCGGATCATCGACAGCGCCAGCGACAGGCCGATCAGGCGGGCGCGTTCATATTTGCTTTCGCCCTGCCCCGCCCTGCCCTGCCAGCCCATGCCCGCGCCGCGCCCGACCCAGATCGCGGCAGAACGCGCCGTCTGCCTTTCGCGGTCGCGCACGAATTGCGCATCCCCCCGCGCCGAGCGGCGCCAGTCGATCCGGGCAGCGGATTCGCTGGAATGGGCGGGGCGGTATTGCCAGAAA
>JAUNTV010000368.1 GCA_030538515.1 Paracoccus sp. (in: a-proteobacteria) | reverse complement strand
CCCTCGCGCTGGCGGCGACCGAGGGCCCGTTCGAGGCCGAGACCGGCACCAGCCAGACCATCCGCTTCCCCGAAACCGGCGAAAGCGTCACCTTTCTGGCCGGGCGGCCCCTGGCGGATGCGCTTTTCAAGGGCCCACGCCAGACCCGCAAGCGCCAGATGGTTGCCGCCGCCGCGCTGATCTTGCTGCGCGAGGGGGGCGTGACGCTGCCCGATCACATCGCGCCCCCTGCCTCTGGCGCGCGCGGTGCCGCTGCCGCCGCCACGCCCCGGCTTCTGGATCTGGCGCAGGCGGGCTTGCGTCAGGCCGCGACCGCATTGGCAGCCGGTCAGGTGAACGAGGCCGGCAACAGGCTGTTTTCCATCGCCATTTCCGCGCGGGTCGAGGCCATCCCGCGCCTTGCCGGGCTTTTGCGCGGGCTTTCGCAGCGGCTGGATGCGGCGCGGCTTTCGCGCGCCGAGGACCGCCCCGAGGCGGTTTTTGCGGCCCTCGCCACGGCCTATGCGCTGGCTGCGGCGCTGCGCCGGACGCCCGATGATCCGGTGCTGACCGGCGTTCAGGCGCGCAGCTTCACCCGTCAGGGCGCGCGCGAGCTGATCTGGCTTGGCGCAGAACATTGGGCGAATGACGGCGGCGCGCGGGGCTTCACGGGTTATCTGATCGATCCCGCCTCGGGGCGGTTTCACCGCGCCGTCGATGCCCGCGCGGGCGGTGTCGATCTGCGCTATGACGGGCTGGCGCAATGGTCCATGCCGCTTTGGCGGGCGGGCACACCCGCGCAGATGGCCGGGCGGATGCTGCATTTCGAGGATCTGGCGGCGGCGGCGGACGGCGCGATCTCGCTTTCCCAAAACGCGCGGATCGGCGCGCCGGTGCCGCTTCTGAACCACGAGGCGGTGCAACGCGACTGGGGCGCGCTTTGGGATTACCGGCAAGAGGCCGGGGGCCGGGGGCTGCGCCGCCAGCAGGGCGAGGTGCTGGCCCTGATCGCCCCCGCCCATGCCGAGGCACCCGCTTTCGACCCCTTGGCGCAGCAGGATATCTGGCTCTGGCAGGATCACGCGGACGAGGGGCTGGCGCTGGCACTGCCCGATCAGTGGGGGCTGCAACCGGACCCGCCCGCCCTTGGCCTTGCCGCCTTCGGTCGCGGCGCGCTGCCGCGCCTGATCGCCTATTGGCCCGAAGGGGGCGATACGCCGGTCTCGCTTCTCGACCCGGCGCTGCGATGGCGTAAACACCCCGATAAGGCGGCCACCCCGTCCAAGGTTCCGCAGCCCCCGCCCCCGCCCGCAGCACCGCCCCGCCCGGATGTGCTGGAACGCTGGTTCGACCGCCTGCTTGAGACCACGCTGACCCGCCTTGGCCAGCCAGGCACCCCATGGCCCGCAGCACTGATCACCGATGCCGAGACCCTGGGCCTGGGGATCATCGCCAATGCGCTGCATCGAAGCGCGCCCGGTCCGCTGACGCCTGATGCGGCGCTCAGGCTGGCCTATATGGCCGATCAGGCCCGCCAGCTTTGCCGCTGACGCCCATATCTGGCGGGGCTTGCCCGGCCAGGCAAAGCCGCGCAATCTGGCCCGGATATCAAGAAAGGCAGAGGAAGCGATGCGACCGGGAGAACGCAACCTGATCACCGATGTCGCGGGCCTGCGCGTCGGCAATGCCGCAGACGACCGGCTGCGATCCGGGGTCACAGTGCTAAGCGCAGATGCGCCGATCACTGCGGCGGTGCATGTGATGGGCGGCGCGCCGGGGACGCGCGATACCGATCTTCTGGCCCCCGACAAGCTGGTCGGCGCGGTGGATGCGCTGTTTCTGGCCGGAGGCTCGGCCTTCGGGCTGGCGGCTGGCGACGGGGTGATGGCGGGGCTGCGCGCCGCCGGGCGGGGCTTTGCCGTGGCCGGGATGCGCGTGCCCATCGTGCCCGGCGCGATCATCTTCGATCTGGCCAATGGCGGCGCGAAGGACTGGGCCGAAAACCCCTATCCCGCCCTTGGCCGCGCGGCCCTTGAAGCGGCGGGCATGGATTTCGCGCTTGGCACGGCGGGCGCGGGCACCGGCGCGATGACGCGGCAATGGAAGGGGGGGCTTGGCTCGGCCTCGGCGGTGCTTGATTGCGGGGTGACGGTCGGGGCCCTGGTGGTGGTGAACGCGCTTGGTTCGGCCACCATGCCCGGCGGGCGGCATTTCTGGGCCGCCCCCTGGGAGATGGGGGCCGAATTCGGCGCAATGGGCATGGGCGGCACCGATCCGGGCGCGGAATTCCTGCCCGAGAAGCAGATGGGAGAGGCCACCACCATCGCCATCCTTGCCACCGATGCGCGGCTGGACAAGGCAGGCTTGCAGCGCATGGCCACCGCCGCGCATGACGGCATGGCGCGCGCGCTGGTGCCCAGTCACACGCCATTCGACGGGGATCTGGTCTTTGCCGTCTCGACCGGAAGCCGCGCGCTGCCCGATCCGGTGGTGACGCCCTTTCAGTTGGGCCATGCGGCGGCCTCGGTCCTGGCGCGGGCGATCGCGCGCGGCGTTTTCGAAGCCAGCCCGAGGCCCGGTGATCGTCAGCGCTGCTGGTCGCAGGGCTGAGCCACGCCAGTGTCACCGCCCGCGCCGGGGGCTGTCTGCCCCCGGACCCCCGAGGATATTTCCAGACAGAAGAAAAAG
>JAUNTV010000367.1 GCA_030538515.1 Paracoccus sp. (in: a-proteobacteria) | reverse complement strand
AACATTACGCGGTCGAGATCGGCGCGCCGTCCCGCGATGCCGCCCCCCTTGTGCGGCTGCATTCGGCCTGCTTTACCGGCGATGTGCTGGGCAGCCTGAAATGCGATTGCGGCCCCCAGCTTCACGCGGCCCTTGCCACCATGGGCGGCGCGGGCGAAGGCGTGCTGCTTTACCTCAATCAGGAAGGGCGCGGCATCGGGCTGGCCAACAAGATGCGCGCCTATGCCCTGCAAAACCAGGGCTTCGATACGGTCGAGGCCAACCACCGCCTCGGCTTCGAGGATGACGAACGCGACTTCCGCATCGGCGCCGCCCTGCTGCGCGAGATGGGCTTCTCACAGGTGCGGCTGATGACCAATAACCCGCGCAAGCTGGCCATGCTGGAAAGCCATGGCATCAGCGTGACCGAGCGCGTGCCGCTGATCCTGCCCGCCAATCGCTTCAATCGCGACTATCTGGCGGTCAAGGCCGAAAAATCCGGGCATCTTCTGTGAAAGACGCGATCACCCTGACCCCGCGCGGGCTGGATTTCCGCAACCGCATGATCCCCTGCGCCATCGGGCGCGGCGGCGTCACCACCCATAAACGCGAAGGCGACGGGGCAACCCCGGCAGGCCGCCACCATATCGCCCAATGCTGGTATCGCCCCGACCGCCTGCCCCGCCCGGTGCCATGGGCGCGCAGGATCCTGCCCGGCGACCTGTGGTGCGACGCGCCCGACCACGCAGACTATAACCGCCACGCCCGCGCGCCCCTTGCCGCCAGCCACGAAAACCTGCGCCGCGCCGATCCGCTTTACGACATCATCCTGACCACGGACTGGAACTGGCCCGATGCCGTCCCCGGCCACGGCTCGGCCATCTTCCTGCATCAATGGCGCCGCCCCGGCCATGCCACGGCAGGCTGCATCGCCATGGCGCGTCGAAACCTGATCTGGCTGGCCGCGAACGCGCCGCCCGGCACGGAACTCGTCATCCCGTCATCAGTGCCGAAATACCTCGGGGTCCGGGGCAGCGCCCCGGCGCGGCGCGTTTAACGCGCCGCCTGCCGCGCGCCGAAAATCGCGCTGCCCACGCGGATATGGGTCGCGCCCTCGGCGATGGCTTCCTCGAAATCATCGCTCATGCCCATGGAAAGCTGGCTCAGCCCCTCGGCCTGGGCCAGATCGCGCAGCAGGCGGAAATGCGGGCGCGCGGGCTCTGCCTCGGGCGGGATGCACATCAGGCCCTGCGGGGCCAGCCCCATATCACGAAGCTGCACCATGAAGCCCGCCAGCTCATCAGGCAGGATACCGGCCTTTTGCGGCTCATCCCCGGTGTTGACCTGCACGAAAAGCGCGGGCGCGCGGCCCTCGGCCTCAATCGCGGCGGCCAGTTTGCGCGCCAGCGTCATGCGGTCAAGCGTATGGATCGCATCGAACAGCGCCACCGCCGCGCGCGCCTTGTTCGATTGCAGCGGCCCGATCATATGCAGCCCGACCCCGCCGAACCGCCCGCGCCAGGCCGGCCATTTCCCCTGCGCCTCCTGCACGTAATTCTCGCCGAAGATGCGCTGCCCGGCTTCCAGCGCGGCAAGCACCCGCGCTTCCGGCTGCAACTTGCTGACCGCAATCAGCGTGACCGAACCCGGCGCGCGCCCTGCTGCTGTTTCTGCGGCGCTGATCCGCGCCCTGATTTCATCCAGTGCCATCACAGGAAAATCCCAAAAGAAAAGAGCGGGCGCAAGGCCCGCTCTTTCCCTGTAAGCTCATCCGATCAGAGGATCAGAATTTGAACTCAAGGCCGAAGTCGGCCAGCGTGTTCTTGCGCTCGTCACCCAGGATGGTGCTCTTGGTATAGACCACGCCGCCCTTGACGGTGGCACCACCGCCCAGATCGTAGGACGCGCCCAGACCGATCGCATGACCTTTGGCTTCGATGTTCTTGAAGTCGTTCTTGCGGTAGTAGCCCGAAAGACCGACGCCATTGGCCATGTCGTAAGCCGCACCCAGACCATATTGCGCATAGTCGAGGTTGTCGTCATCCGAGTTGGTTTTCAGGTAAGCAGCCTTGAAGGTGATACCCTGGATCGAGGTGCCGCCCGAGATACCCCAGGTCGACGACTTTTCGCCCCAGCCAAGCGGACCGACCGGCGCCCAGATGGACGAGCTGGTCTCGTGGACGGTGAAGGGGTTGAAGGTGAAGGGCGAGCGGTCATAGCCGATGCCGAAGGTGTAGCCACCCAGGTCATAGCCAACACCAACCGACCAGGCAGCGGTGTCGTGCTTCACATCGGTATTGGCCGCGTAACGGTCGTGGAACGACAGATACAGGTGGGCATTGCCGATCCCGTATTCATACAGGACGCCGGCGTCGCCATAGGCACCCTCTTCCGAACCGATATAGGCGAATTCGTTCCAGAAATCGAGACCGGTCAGGCCGACTTCCGGCAGGTCGCCAACGGCTTTTTCAAGCGCGCCATCGATGTCACCGACGGTCAGTTTGCCGTAAGCGCTGGAAACCCAGACGGTGCCCGCGGTGGCCGAACGGTTGCCGCCCGAGTTCGAGTGCTGGTCCGAACGCAGCTTGGCGCCGAACGAGATACCCGACTGCGATTCGCCGGTCATGGTGAAGTGAACACGCATCCGGTTCACGACGTTCCACGAGCTTTCGCCGCCGCTCACGTAGTTGCCATCGGTGTCGTAGGTTGC
>JAUNTV010000366.1 GCA_030538515.1 Paracoccus sp. (in: a-proteobacteria) | reverse complement strand
CAGCGCCTCGTCGCGCACGGCGGCCTCGATGGCGCGGCGGTCGCGGTTCAGCGCATCAAGCGCCTCGGCCAGTTTGCGGGCCTCGGCCGGATCTGTGGCGGCAAGACAGCGCGCGCCCAGATCGGCGCGCCCGACCCGCCCCCCGGCATTCACGCGCGGCCCGATCATGAAGCCCAGATGAAAGCTGCTGGGGGCGCTGTCCATGCGCGAGACATCCGCCAGCGCCACCAGTCCGGGCCTTTCGCGCCGCGCCATGATTGCCAGCCCCTGACGAACGAAGGCGCGGTTGACGCCCACCAGCGGCGCCACATCCGCCACCGTCGCCAGCGCCACCAGATCGAGAAGCGGCAGAAGCGGCGGCTCGGGCCGGCCCTGCGCGCGCAGCACCCGGCCCGCCTGCACCAGCGTCAGAAACACCACCCCGGCGGCGCAGAGATAGCCAAGCGCGCCGTCCTCATCCTGCCGGTTGGGGTTCACCACGGCATGCGCGGGCGGCAGGGTCTCGGCACCCAGATGGTGGTCGAGCACGATGATATCCGCGCCCGATCCCGCCGCCAGCGCCTCATGGCTGAGCGTGCCGCAATCGACGCAGACGATCAGGTCGTGATCCGCCGCAAGCCCGGCGATGGCCGGGGCGTTGGGACCGTAGCCCTCATCGATGCGGTCGGGGATGTAAAGCGTGGCATCGCGGCCCTGACGGCGCAGCCAGTCCAGCAGAATCGCCGCCGAGGCCCCGCCATCGACATCGTAATCGGCGAAGATGGCGATGCGTTCACCAGAAATGAGGGCGGCCACCAGCCGCTCGGCGGCGGCGGCCATGTCGCGCAGGCCGAGCGGGTCGGGCAGCATGTCGCGCAGGGTCGGGGCCAGAAAGCCCGCGACATCGGTGGCGTCCACGCCGCGTTCGGCAAGGATGCGTGCGACGGGCAGGGGCAGGGCGCAGGATTGCGCCAGCGCCTCGGCGGCGCGGCGCATGGCATCATCCGGCCCGATCCAGCGCCGGCCAGTCAGGGAGGTGTCGACATTCAGAAAGGCGGGGGGTTCGGTCATGATCCGGTTCATGCGCCACCCGTTCGCGGCTTGCAAGCCCGGGGGCGGCTGTGGCCTTTGACGGGGACTGCGGGAAGGGGGCGCTGCCCCCTCGCGCGTGCCGCGCTCACCCCCGGGATATTTGGGGACAGAAGAAAGGGATCGGTGCCGTGCCGGAGCTGGCGGCGAGAGGTAAGACAGGCAGGGCGCGGACCCTTCATGGGATTGACCTGGGGTGAGGCGGCGGGGGACGCCGCGCCCTTTTTCTTCTGTCCCGAAATATCCCCGGGGGTGAATGGCGCGCCAGCGCCAGAGGGGGCGCGGGCGCCCCCTTCGGGCGTCCCGATCACCGCACCGGGTTGCGATAGATCATGCGCCGGACCGAGCCGGTCTTGGAACGCATGAGGATGGTTTCGGTCTCGATGAAGCCGGGCTCGCGGCGAAGGCCGCGCACGATGGAACCATTGGTGACGCCCGTGGCCGAGAAGATCACATCCGCCGTCACCATCTCGTCGCGGGAATAGATGCGGTCGAAATCGGTGATGCCGGCCTTGGCGGCGCGGCGGCGTTCGTCCTCATTGCGGAAGATCAGCCGGCCCCAGATCTGCCCGCCCATGCATTTCAGCGCCGAGGCCGCCAGCACGCCTTCAGGCGCGCCGCCCGAGCCCATATACATGTCGATCCCGGTGGTTGCGGGTTCGGCCACATGCATGACGCCGGCCACGTCGCCATCGGTGATCAGCCGGATCGCGGCACCCGTGGCGCGGACCTCGGCGATCATGTCCTCGTGCCGGGGGCGTTCGAGGATGCAGACGGTGATATCCTCGGGCCTGACGCCCTGCGCCTGTGCCAGCGCCTGGACGCGTTCGGTGGGCGTCATGTCAAGGTTCACCACGTCACGTGCATAGCCCGGCCCGACCGCCAGCTTGTCCATATAGACATCGGGCGCATGCAGCAGCGTGCCGCGCGGGGCCATGGCGATCACGGTCAGCGCATTGGGCATGTCCTTGGCGGTCAGGGTGGTGCCTTCCAGCGGGTCGAGCGCGATGTCGACTTCGGGGCCGGTGCCCGAGCCGACTTCCTCGCCGATATAGAGCATCGGGGCCTCGTCACGCTCGCCCTCGCCAATGACCACCACGCCCCTGATATCCAGCTTGTTGAGCTGATCACGCATCGCATTCACGGCGGCCTGATCGGCGGCCTTTTCATCGCCGCGACCGATCAGCGCGGCCGAGGCATGGGCTGCGGCCTCGGACACGCGGGCAAGGCCCAGTGACAGCATGCGGTCGTTGAAATCCTTAGGCGCGGGCATCTGCTTCTCCTTCGCGGGGTTCGGGGCCTCTCTAGGCCGGGGGGCAGGGCGGGGCAAGACTGGCGGCGCTAACGGGCGGGCTTGGCAAGCCGGTCGTGATGGGCTAAGCGAGACCCATGTTCGCAAGCCGCACCACCTGCATTATCCGCTGACGCATTTTCTGCGGGGCGAGGTGCTGCGACCGTCCCCGCAAGGGGGACACGATGGTCGAGATCAGCCTGACCAACAGCCGCACCCGGCAGAAGGAGCGCTTCGAGCCGATCGATCCGGCCCGCATTCGCGTCTATGCCTGCGGGCCGACCGTTTATGACCGCGCGCATCTGGGCAATGCCCGCCCGGTGGTGGTCTTTGACGTGCTG
>JAUNTV010000365.1 GCA_030538515.1 Paracoccus sp. (in: a-proteobacteria) | reverse complement strand
CCGCCTTCAGCGCGTCGATGCCGTTCTGCACCACCTGCCGCGAGGGCTGCCCGTCAAGCGAGACCACAAAGCCCACGCCGCAGGAGGAATGTTCGTCCTCGGCCCGGTAAAGGCTGTTTTCGGCCATCCAGTCACGGCGGGCCTGTTCATCTTGCTGCCAATTGTCGCTGAGCGTCATGGGGGGCGTCCTTGATTGGTGGTGTCGTTACGGGCAGGGGGTGATCTTGCCGGAAGCGGCGTAATAGTCGCGGGGCACGCTCGTCCGGGCACTGGCCTGCACCCGAGTGACGATGGCGGCCTTGCCGGTTGCGGGGTGGCGCCACAGATTGTTGACGCGCCCGCCCTCGCGCGCGCTGCCGGGCGTGAAGTCCCAGTCCAGTGCGATCACCCACTGGCCCGGTTCGGTCGTGACCTCGCCCGAGGCGATGCTTTGGGGGAAGTCAGGGTCGTTCGTTTGGGGGGAAAACAGATAAAAACGCTGCACGGCGGACTCGTCCACGGGCGGGGTTTCCGTCCAGGCCGTATCGTAGATGAGCCCGATGGTATAGGCGGGCTGGCCGTCAAGAAGCCCCTCATAGCTGGTCATGAAAGTCCCATTTTCCAAGGGGTTTTCCGCCGGAGACGCTATAATCCCGCCCCGCATCAGCGGCTGGCACGGGGCCAGAGGGTCGGCCTCGGGGTAGCCTGCGCGCCGCTTAACCTGATTGAAATGCAGCGCCTGCACCGTGCCATCGGCGAAGGTCAGTGTCAGGTCGATCTCGGCAGGGAAAAATCGGGGGGGCTCATCCGCGCCCCGAAGCGCCAGCGTCACACCGGCAACAAGCGCGACCAGCAGGGCAACGCCCGCAAGGATGCGTGCCATCAGCCGCGCCCTTCTGTCAGCAGCGTCGCAAGCTGCATGTCGCAATCATAAAGCGGCTTGGTGGCCCCGAAACCGGCATCCCCCGGCATGGCGAAGCTGACCGGGCTGTCATTGGTTTCGCGCCGCTCTCCGATCCAGTCGCGGGACTGCTCGACCCCGCCATAGAAGCGGCCATGATCGGCGCTGACGAATTGCTGGCCCGAGGTCTCGATCAGCAATTCCCCGCTTTCGGCATAGACGTTAAGCTGGAATTCGGTCAGTTGCAGCGCCACCCCGTCGATCACCACGCTTTCGCCGGTCAGCCGGTCCGCGCCGATATTGCGCAGCCGTTCGCCGGTGTTCGAGCGCGTCCAGAAATCGAAATCATCATGCCCGGTTTCCAGCAGGGTCGAGAATGAGGCGTGGTCCTCGGCCTCGGGTTCCAGCGTGTCGATGATGCCGTTGCGCAGATTGATCGATTCCATCCAGCGGGTTTCCGCATCGATGCGCGAACTGAAACGCGGGCCTTGCTGGTCGAAATAGGTGACCCACTGATCGCCGGGCGCATCCGCGGCGCAGATGAATTGCTGCGCGACCGTGCAGCCCCGAAGCTGCACGGTCATCTTCAGCGTGCAGCCCTGCGGCGGCAGGAATGTGCTGGCATGAGTAGCGGGCGCAAACGCCAGAAGGGCGGCACCAAGCGTCAGGATGCGCGCGCCCGTCATTCCGCCGCCACCGATGATGCGGCATTGCCAAGATAGCCCGCGATGCTGTCGGCGGCCTCGCGCCCGTCGCGGATCGCCCAGACCACAAGGCTTGCGCCGCGCACGATATCGCCCACCGCAAAGACGCCGGGCAGGCTGGTGGCATGGCTGTGGAAATCGGCCTTGATCGTGCCCCAGCGGGTGACTTCCAGCCCGTCCACCCCCCAAAGGCGCGGCAGATCCTCGGGTTCGAAGCCAAGGGCCTTGATGACCATCTCGGCCTCTTCCTCGTAATCGGCGCCCTCGATCAACTCGGGGCTTTGACGGCCCGAGACGTCAGGCTTGCCAAGCCGCATCTTCTGGATGCGCACGGCGGCAATCGCGGCCTGTTCGGCGTTGATGCTGCTGTGCGGTCCGGTCTCGCCCTCGGCTGCGCCGACAAAGGCACCGGGCGCGGACAGCCAGACGAATTCGACGCCCTCTTCCTCGGCGTTCTGCACCTCGCGCTGGCTGCCGGGCATATTGGCGCGGTCGCGGCGATACAGGCATTTGACCGATTTCGCACCCTGCCGGATGGCGGTGCGCACGCAATCCATGGCCGTGTCGCCACCGCCGATCACGATCACCCGCTTGCCTTTCGCGTCCAGCTCTCCATCCGCGTAATCGGGGATCTCGTCGCCAAGATCGATCCGGTTCGAGGCGGTCAGGTAATCCAGCGCGCGGATCACGCCATGCGCATTGGCATTGTCCAGATCCAGATCGCGGGTCTTGTAAACGCCCGTCGCGATCAGCACGGCATCATGCTTGCCGCGAATGGCGTCGAAGCTCAGATCCTGGCCGATATTGCAGTTCAGCACGAATTCGACGCCGCCGTCTTCCAGCAGCGCGTTGCGGCGCTCGACCACATGCTTTTCCAGCTTGAAGCCGGGGATGCCGTAAATCATCAGCCCGCCCGCGCGGTCGTGGCGGTCGTAAACCGTCACCTGAAAGCCCATCCGCCGCAGCCGGTCAGCCGCCGCCAGCCCGCCGGGGCCGGCACCGATGATGCCGATGGATTCGGGGCGTTCCTGCGCGGGCGCGACGGCATCGACCCAGCCTTCTTCCCATGCGGTATCGGTGATGTATTTCTCGATCGCGCCGATGGTGACGGTGCCA
>JAUNTV010000364.1 GCA_030538515.1 Paracoccus sp. (in: a-proteobacteria) | reverse complement strand
CCAGATCCTGCGACCAGCCCGGCAGCGCGATCTCGGCCTCCATGGCCGAGGGGGCGACGTCGGCAAGGGCCTTTTCGATCAGGTCGCGGCGCGGGCCGATGCCAAGGCCGGGGGCGGCGCTGATCCGGGTATCGAGCGCGGAAAATGCCTCAGCGGGCAGCAGTTCGGCAAGGATGCCATTCTCGTTCTGAAGGGCGACATGGGGGGGCACGTCGGCCATGCGGCGCAGCACTTCGGGCATGGTGAAGGGCAGATCCTCTTGCGCCCAGGCCACGATCCTGCGCCCCGGCACCGCATCCAGAAGCCGCCGGAACAGGGGCGCCCACAGCAGGCCATGCGGGTCGACCCCGGCCATCACCGAGGCATAATCGCCCTTCGTCATCTGCACGATGGTCTGCACCTGCTGCGCGGGATGGGTGATGCCGATGAAGAATTCCACATGCGAATCGGGGAAAAGATTGGACAGACCGGCCAGCCGGTAAGGGGCGGATGCATAAAGCCCCTTGGGTGAGATCGCGCCCTTGGGCATGCCGATAAAGGCGGGCTGCGACAGCACCACGCGCGCCGCATCATCACTGTCCATCACCGAATCAAGCAGCATCTCCTGCATCTCGTTTGAGGCATGGCCGCCATTCAGCGCCGTCAACGCCTCGCCGAAGACGCCACGATATCGCCCCGGAGAGGGGACTTCGACGCCTTCCTTCCACAATGCGTCGCGGTTCGACAAAAGCGTGCGGATGATCCGCTCCATCCCGCTGCCATAGGCACCAACGTGATACACGATTTCCATAGGCTGATTTTCTACCCGATTTTTGCCAAAGACTAGGCCCCGGTATCGGGGCTTGTCAAAGCCCGATCACAGAAGCCGTTCGCATGAAAGCCGGCACCCGGCAGGGGCTAATCGCCGCTGATACCCATGTCGGCCAGCACGCGCTGACGGATCAGGGCGGATTCGCGGTCATTGATGCCCAGAAGCCCGGCCACAAGGCGGACAAGGGATTCCTCATCCGCGCTGCGCTTGCCATCGGCATAGGCGATTTCCCACAGCGCGGCAAGAACGCCGCTGCGTTCCTCCAGCGCGATGCGGTCCTTGATCTGGCGGGTGAAGCGAACGGTGTCGGGGGCCTCGCCCTCGATCATCTCGGCGGCAAGGCGGCGCTCGGCGGCTTCAGCGCTGCCCAGGCCGCGCCGCCGCGCCAGAACGCGGTCGATATGGGCGGCTTCCTCGGGCGTATAGCGATCATCGGCGCGCGCCACGCGCACCAGAAGCGCGGCGATCGCCACCTCGGCATCCTGTCCATGCAGGCGCGGGGTGGTGTCGTCATGATCGAAAAGGCGCGACAGGAGATTGCGGAACATGGCGCGATCATAGCGGCAGCCGGCGAAATCTCAAGCGGAGTCTGTCGGTTAGACCGCCGCGTCCCGGCATTCCACGATCACCATCCCGGCATCCGGGAACGGGTCGCGCAACGCTTTCGCCGCCTGATATTGCGGGCTGCGCATCCGATCACCATGCAGCGCGGGCGGGACCGGCCCTTGACGACTTGCGGCACACCGCCGCGCAGCAGAAAGCGCGCGCCGTATTTCTGGAAGGCGGCGGGATCATCCACGCTGACATGGCCGATCCAACAGGCCTTGGTCATGCAGCGCCCTGCGGGATGCGGATGCGGCCGGATGCAATCAGAACGGCGCGGCCCCTGATGCG
The DNA here is from genome assembly GCA_030538515.1 of Paracoccus sp. (in: a-proteobacteria). Lineage (GTDB taxonomy): Bacteria > Pseudomonadota > Alphaproteobacteria > Rhodobacterales > Rhodobacteraceae > Paracoccus. The sequence goes on along the minus strand of JAUNTV010000364.1, from coordinate 997 downwards.
GACCTCGGCCAGCCTGCCGCGATCCTGCCGGGCGGACATGGTGATCTGCGACGGCCTGCCCATCTCGATCCCCTGTTCCAGTTCCAGCACCATCCAGCCCTCGGCCAGATCGCCCGCGGCATGGAACTGCGCCGCCAGCAGGGCCGAGGCCGAGCCAGTCGCCGGATCTTCGGGGATTCCGGCTGTGGGCGAGAACATGCGCGCGCGATAACCCGCACCACCCGGCGTATAAAGATAGGCGCTGTCAACCTGTGCCGCCGCCATCAGGTGCGACCAATGCGGCTCGATCGGGCGCGCGCGGGAAAGCGCATCAAGACTGGCCAGCGGCACGAACAGAAACGCGGGCCCGCCCTGCCAGACCGCCGCGTCATGCCCGCGAAAGCCCAGATCACCCGGTGCCAGATCAAGCGCCCGCGCGATCAGTGCCGGATCGGGGGCGGGGCCATGGGGAACCGGCAGGCGCGGGGCGGTGAATTCGGCCAGCCCGCCCCGAATGGTTACGGGGACCGGCCCGGCCTCTTCCTCAAGCACAAGATCGCCGTCCTGCCCGCCCGACAGATGCAGCGCGCAGCCGATGGTCGGATGGCCCGCAAAGGGGATCTCTGCCGCGGGAAAGAAAATCCGCACCCGTGCCGTATTGGCCGGATCGCGCGGCGCCATGACGAAGATCGTCTCGGACAGGTTGAACTCGCGCGCGATTGCCTGCATCTGCGCCGCGCTCAGCCCGTCCGCGCCCATCACCACCGCCAGCGGATTACCCGCGAAGGCCTGATCCGTGAACACGTCATAGATCAGGTAATCCAGCATCTTCTTCTGTCCTTAAATATCCCCGCCGGAGGCATTAATACTTCTGCGGCACGTAAAGATCACGCGGCAGGACGTCACGTTCATAATCGGGGTTGAAGACCCGGTTCGGCAACGAGATATTGTCATGCGGCACTTCGGTATAGGGCATGAGCGACAGCAGATGCGCGATGCAGTTCAGCCGCGCGCGCTT
>JAUNTV010000363.1 GCA_030538515.1 Paracoccus sp. (in: a-proteobacteria) | reverse complement strand
TGCACAATCTCAACAAGCTGCGCGAGGGGGCCGGCGGCGAAATCCAGCTGACCGATGCCATCGCCGATGAGATCACCGAGGGGCGCGATGTCTACGGGCTGCGCTTTCGCGGGCAGCGCTATGATTGCGGCTCGAAGGCGGGCTTCTTGCAGGCAACCGTGGCCTTCGGGCTGGAACGCCCCGATCTGCGCGACGAATTCCTTGATTACCTGCTTGAAGTGATCCCGCTTCAGCGCGCGGCAGAATGATGGCTCCGAAGGTTCTGGTGACGGGGGGGGCGGGCTATATCGGCTCTCATGCATGCAAGGCGCTGGCGGCGGCGGGCTATCTTCCGGTCACCTATGACAGCCTTGTCACCGGCTGGCGCGAGGCGGTGAAATTCGGCCCCTTCGAACAGGGCGACCTGATGGATCGTGCGCGGCTTGACGCGGTTTTCGCCGCGCATGAACCCGTCGCCGTGATGCATTTCGCAGCACTCAGCCAGGTGGGCGAGGCCATGGCCCAACCCGGCAAATACTGGCGCGGGAATGTCTGCGCATCCCTTAACCTGATCGAGGCCGCGCTGGCGGCGGATGTGCGCGATTTCGTCTTTTCCTCGACCTGCGCGACCTACGGCGATCAGGACGGGGTGGTGCTGGACGAAGGCAGCGCCCAGGCCCCCCTGAACGCTTACGGCGCGTCGAAACGCGCGATCGAGGATATGCTGAAGGATTTCGGTGCCTCGGACGGGCTGAACAGCGTGATCTTTCGCTATTTCAACGTGGCAGGTGCCGATCCCGAAGGCGAGGTCGGCGAATTCCACCAGCCCGAAACCCATCTGGTCCCGCTGATCCTTGACGCCATAGACGGGCGGCGCGCGGCGCTGACCATCCATGGCACCGACTACCCGACCGCGGATGGCACCTGCATTCGCGACTATGTGCATGTCATGGATCTGGTCGACGCCCATGTGCAGGGGCTGGACTGGCTGCGTGCCGGGCATGGCCCCCGATCAGGCGGAACCGAAATATTCTGCCTTGGCACCGGCACCGGCTTTTCCGTGCGCGAAGTCGTGGCCGCCGCCGGCCATGTCACCAACCGCCCCGTCCCGATGGAGGACGGGCCAAGGCGCGCGGGCGATGCGGTCAAGCTGGTTTCGGGCAGCGAACGCGCCGGGCAGGTTCTGGGGTGGCAGCCCGCGCGCTCGACCATGCCGCAGATGATCCGCGATGCCTGGCGCTGGCATCAGAATGGCGGATATGGGGGCTGAGCCGCCCGTCCTTCTTGATGTCTCGCGGCTGGTGTCGCGCATCGGCACCGGCCCGCTGACCGGGATAGACCGGGTGGAAGCCGAATGGCTGGCCCATATCGCCAGCCGCCCGCATCTGCTGCTGTGCCGGGTCAGTCGCGGGCAATTGCTGCTGCCGCCGGAAGCCGGGCCGATGATCCTTGGCTGGATCGCGGGCGCGCGGCCCGATGCGCGCGTGAACTGGCGCGAAAGGCTGGCCCGGCGCGACGGGCCGGTGGGGCGCGCGATGGGCGCGCTGCGTGGCATGGCGCTGATGCGCGCAGGCAGGGGCGGTGCCGGGCTGGCCGGGGCCGCCAGCCGCGCGCTTGGCCGCGCGCCCGCCTATCTGAACCTAGGCCACGCCAATCTGGACCGCGCGCTTCTGGCCAGTCTGGCCGGGCTTCACCGGGTGGTGATGATCCATGACACGATCCCGCTGGATCACCCTGAATTCACCCGCCCCGGCCAGTCGGAGGCCTTCCGCAGCCGTTTCATGACCGCGCTGACGCTGGCCGATCAGATCGTCACCATCTCGGACGCCAGCGCCGCGCAGATCCGGCTTTGGCGGGGGCGGCTGGGGGTGACGCGGCGCGCGCCGATCCTGACCGCGCATATCGGCACAAGGCTTGCGAGCGCCGATCCCGGCGCGATTCCGCAGGGGCTTGACCGCACGCGCCCCTGTTTCGTGACGCTCGGCACCATCGAGCCGCGCAAGAATCACACGCTTTTGCTGGATGTCTGGGCGCGCCTTGCCAGCGACATGCCCGCCCGCGACATCCCCCGCCTTCTGATCCTTGGCCGGCGCGGCTGGATGAATGACGCCGTTTTCGCCCGCCTTGACGCGCTTGGCCCCCAAAGCCCCGTCACCGAGATGGGCGGCCTGACTGATGGCGCGGTCGCGGCGCTTCTGGAAGGCAGTCACGCGCTTTTGATGCCCTCCCTCGCCGAAGGGTTCGGCCTGCCCCTGACCGAAGCTGCCGGGCGCGGTATCCCGGTGCTTGCCACGCCGCTTCCCCCCACGCAGGAGATTCTGGGCACATATGCGACATATCTGCCGCCCAACCGGCCCGATCTCTGGGCGGGCGCGATCGCAGCGCTTGCCAAGGCCCCGCCCGCCCGTATGAGTAAACATAAGATATGGGGCTGGCATCAGCATTTCCCGCTTGTGGAAGCCGTGCTTGTCCCGCCCGCTTCGGACGGGCAGGGTTGAAGCTAGGGGATTTTGGGCGCGGCTTTGCACATCGGTATTCGGTCAAGTTTGAACGCCCTGCAACTGCGCGCCATCCGTCAGTGGTTTCTTGGCCGTGCCATTCGCCGCCGCCGCCGCGTGGTGCCGGTGGTCAATCGCATGGGCCCGGTGCCGAAGGACGCGATCCTGTGTTTCGTGACCATGCGCAACGAAATGGTGCGCCTGCCCTTCTTTCTGGATTATTACCGCAATCTCGGGGTCAC
>JAUNTV010000362.1 GCA_030538515.1 Paracoccus sp. (in: a-proteobacteria) | reverse complement strand
GGGCATCATGCTACCTCTTTTGACTTGGGAGGACGGTGGATATCGCGCGACATCAGTGCACCGTGGCCAATTCGCGGCGGCGGGCGACAAGACGGCGCAGCGTTCGGCTGGACGGGATCGGTGCCCAATTGTTTTCGGCCGCGACTGCGATTATGCGCTGATAGCATTGCGACAGGCGCGCGCCGGCGGCTGCGAGGTCCAGATACATCCGCAAGGCTTCGGGATGACATTCGGCCTGCATCCCGCGCGGGCCGCTCCATTGCGGGGCAAGTGCCACCGGCACGTCAGGGGCGGCGACCATATAGGTGGCGCGCCGCGCGCTCCATATCGTGCGCGACGAAAGCTCGTATTGTTCGGCTGCCTCATTGACCGCAGCCGTCACCTTCATGCCCGTCGCGATCAGCCCGTTGACCAGCCGCACCGCCTCGGCCCGCTTCAGGGCGCGTTCGCGGTGCGACTCCGGCAGGGCGGCATAGGCCGCGCGCTTGGCCGCAAGGCCGGGATCGGCAAGGTCATAGCCGCCGTCCCGCCGGATCGCAGGTAGAACTCGGATGTGACCCATTTGCGGAAGCGGCGGGCGGCAGATTTCCGACTCAGGAACGCCAGCACGTAGAGGCCACTTTCAGAAACAATGTTCAACGTCTGTTCGCCGCCAAGGGTGTTGACAATACCGACACCCTTTTCATCTGCATCAAGCTGCGGAACAGCCTCTCGGGAGTTGGCGATCTCAAGACATCGGCACACGTCAGCCGTGACGAGCCAGGGCTCGCCGTCCTGCATCACCACGTGGACGGCAGAAGTTTCGAAATCGAGCAGGATGATGCTGCTCATCAAAGCACCCCTTCGTTTCGCAGGCGCATTTCATACAGCGCCTTGAAAGTGTCCTCGCCAACGCTCTGGATCATAAGTTGACGAATTTGCTTTGATTTTTCGCCATTGGTGCCGCCGGTCGCCATTGGCTTGATGCTGGCAATGGCAAAGCCATGTTCGCGCGCCCATTGCGTCACCGACAGGCCCTGCGCCTTCATGGCGCCCGCCCAGACCTCATAGAAAAAATGTTCGAGCAGTAGCACGATGTTCGATTTTGTCTTAAGATTTTCCCTTGACTTAGTTTGCCCCACAAAATGCATGAAGGGAGCGAACAGCTACCCTCCCGCAAGTTTCTTGAGAAGATGCGCGACCGATTCGGCGTGTCCGCCGATTGGCTGCTGCACGGTGAGGGTGAACAATTGGTCAAGGGCGCTGTCGGTTTCGATACCCGGCTCGGCCCGGTCAAACCACCGCAACCGCGACCCCAAGCGGGTGATATTGAACTGGCAGGCGTTGATTTTTCATTCATCCGCCGATTTGACGTATTGGCTTCTGCCGGACCGGGCCGGGTTGTGGTCAGCGAAGATTTCGTCGGTCAGATGTGGTTTTCCCGCGATTTTCTACTGAAGCACCAGATGGCTGCCGATCTGGCAGGGCTGATCAAAGCCAATGGTGATAGCATGGAGACGCTGATCCCAGATGGCGCGTTGATGCTGGTCAGCTTTGGGGTCGGCCAACTTCAGAACGATGCTATATATATCGTGCGGCTTGGCGATGATCTGCTGGTCAAGCGCGTGATTGTGCATCGCCGCGATGCGGTCGGCCAGCCGCTGATGATTAGTTTGGTACTGGAAAACCCATCCTATAGCGCAGTTGACACAGAAGGTGTCGACTTACGCGATTTCCAGCCAATTGCCCGTGTCATCAGCGTAATCAACGACGTATGAGAGCCTTTTGTCGGAATCGGCAAGGTAGTGTGGTGGGGGCATACAGTGAGGGAATGATGTATAAATTCGCAATCGATGCGCTATGCACGCACTTACCGGCAATGGCCCAAGCCAGCGGCAGGTATCTGCCCAGTGTTGAATTGACCGCCGAGCAGACGCGCCGCATTCACTCTCTGGCGCGCGACGTCCTGATGCGGGCTAAGATTAGCCACACCCTTACCGGGTCGAGGGCATTGCTGCCTCTTCCAGCGGTGATCCGGCCACTCACATAACAGTCGTTTGCGGCTGGCTGCGATCCACCGAGACGACAGACCATATCCAGTTTTTTGCCCGGTACTTCGGATTTGATTCCGACAAAAACGCCTCGGCTCTGCTCGGCCGATCGGGTGGGCTGGTTGAGGCTGAACTCCTTGTGGAGCTGAGCTGCCGGGATCGGGCGCTGCAAACACCGCGTCCACGTTAGCCCACGAACCGGTCCGCCACCTTCCCACGGATGCAAGCTCTGTAAAATCAGTTCCATGCTCGGCAGCCCATCTCATAACCACACCTTACTCCTTCATTTTAATTTCAAATGATATTTCCAAACATGGAACTGAAAAACGAAATTTCCCGCGAATTTCAATATTCGGGCAGCGAAACATGAATCTGCGGCGCGATATAGACCACAGTTGAAGCCCGCTCAAATAACACGTTTACAGGGGCTTCAGAGACTCCACCGGTTCGTCTGCCTGCTCGACTATCGGGTGTCACGCCACCGGCCCCACAGCCCGATTTCGCCCCACTGAAGGACACGCACCACGATTGGCGCTTACATCCCTCGGTGGCTCAAAACTCCTTAAATCATGGCCTCTATCCGACTTCTTCTAGGTTCAGTCGGCCTCATCCGGTGACTGCAATATTAGGTGTCAGATAACTGTTGTCACAGCTTTACGCGATCGAACAGGCGCTGAACGCGGCGCGGCTTGACGG
>JAUNTV010000018.1 GCA_030538515.1 Paracoccus sp. (in: a-proteobacteria) | reverse complement strand
TGCGCAGCGCCGTCACCACCCGCCCCAGTGACTGGTCAAGGTAATCGCCCGGATAGTCGAAGCTTTCGATCTGCCCCTCGGCATAGGCGGCATCGCCGATCTGGTTGGTCTCCATCGACTGGTTGGGGCGCTTGAAGTTGTAATCGACCTGACGCACCGCGCCGGTGGTCATGTTGCGTTCCGGTGCCCAGTCCCAGAAATGTTCGCCATCCGCCTGATGATGCCCGTCATAGCGCTTGAAGGGGCGCGCGCCGATTTCCGGGTGGGCCAGCACGTCATCGGTCAGCACCAGCGTATGGCTGCCCAGATCATGGCGGAAATGGAAGCTGATGCCGTGGCGTTCCATCTGGCGACGCGCGAAATCCAGATCGGATTCGCGGTATTGCACGGTATATTCCAGCTCGGGGTAGTTTTGGCTCAGCTGGATTTCCAGTGCCGGATCGCCAAGTGCCGCGTAATCGGAAAGCAATTCCTGCAAGATCTCGATCACGGTCTTGTTGTGGAAAATCCGCTGGTTGCGCCGCCGCCCGGCCAGCCAGAACCAGGGGCGCAGGGTCAGTTCATAGCGGTGCCCGTTCTCGCCCACGCCAGCCCACACGGCCGAGGTGACGATGCCGTCAAAGGGCCGCATGCCGTCGCGCGATTCGATCTCGACCGTGGCATGGGTGCCGATCAGTGCATCAAAATCCAGATCATCACGGATCGAAAGCGCCTCGACCCGGTATTCGAAAAGATCGTTCAGATGGTCCGTGCCGTCGAAGCGCAGCAGCGACAGCACATCCTCGCCAAGCGAGGTGGTCAGCCGGCCCAGACGCTCGGCCTGTTTGAAAATGGCGTTCACCTGGTTACTCCCAAATAATACGGGCATAAGAAAATATGCGCCAATCTTAGCCTTTGACGGCGCGGCTGGCCAGAGGGAATGCCGGACGCCCCCGGTTTCCTGCCCCCGACATCCGCCGCAGAAGGCGATGTTGCTGATCAAGCGGCAGGGGTCGCGTATCGGGCGACATCAGAAGCTGCGCATAAAAGGCGATATTGGGGCGGTCGCGCAGCAGCTCTGCCAGACGCGCGCGATGCCAGTCCACGCTGGCCTGATGGCGCGCGGCAATGCCGGGCAGGGATTTCAGCGCATCGATCCCGGCCAGCAGTTCCGGCAGCAGGCGATGGGCGGCCAGATTCTCGACGGTGTTGAAATTACGCTCGATCCAATAGCCGCTGTCGATGGGTCGGTCACGGCGATTGGGCAGGCCGCGTTCGGATTTCAGCAGAAATGATTCGGCCGAGCGCAGCGAATAGTGGTGCATCTCGGCCAGAGCGCGGGCGTCGGGCTGGTTCAGCACCCAGATATTCTGATCATTCGCGGCGAAACTGCCCCCCACCAGCCCGCCGCTGCCCGAGGCCCATTTCGCCCCCCCCTCGGCGCGGTTGCGCGGGCGGTGAACGCCGGGGCGGGCGAAGGCCACCGGACGGAACAGCGATTTGAACAGCGTGGCCCCGATGGGATAGACCAGATCAGGCGGCGCGGCGCGGGTGAATTGCTGGATCACGGGGCGGTCTTCGAAACCCGTGATCCCGCCCGATCCGAACAGCCGCCACGGCAGCGCCACCGCATCCGCATCCGCATCCGCAGGGATCGCCGCCATCAGATCACCCAGACGCCCCGCGCCCGCATGAATCACCGGGAATTCGTCGATATCCGAAACCAGCATCCAGTCCGCCGCCTTGCGCAGCGGGTCCTGCCAGGCGCGTTTCAGCGCCGTCCATTGCACCGATTTTCCGGGCGGCGCGGTATTGGGCTGGTGGCGCAGCACCCCATGCCCCGCCAGCGCATCCAGAAGCGCATCGCTGCCGTCTGTGCAATCATTTGAATAAACAAGAAAATCAGTCACCCCCAGCAGGCGATGCCAGGCCAGCCACTCCAGCAGAAACGGCCCCTCATTGCGCTGCGTCGTGACCGAAAGGATACGCATCCGCCCCTAGTCCACCCCGAAAAGATCGCGCGTATAGACCTTTTCGGCGACATCCGCGATCTCGGGCGACAGGCGGTTGGCCAGAATGATGTCGCTTTCCGCCTTGAACGCATCCAGATCGGGGATCACGCGGCTGTTGAAGAACAGATCGTCAGGCAGCACCGGTTCATGAACGATGACCTCGATCCCCTTGGCCTTGATCCGTTTCATGATCCCCTGAATCGAGCTGTCGCGGAAATTATCCGACCCCGCCTTCATCACCAGCCGGTAAACCCCAACCACCCGAGGTTTCCGCGCAACGATCTGATCCGACACGAAATCCTTCCGCGTCCGGTTCGATTCCACAATAGCCGAGATCAGGTTCTGCGGCACGGCATCGTAATTGGCCAGAAGCTGCTTGGTGTCCTTGGGCAGACAATAGCCGCCATAACCGAAGCTGGGGTTATTGTAGAAATTCCCGATCCGCGGGTCCAGGCACACGCCCTCGATAATCTCGCGCGAGTTCAGGTCATGGGCGATGGCATAGCTGTCCAATTCGTTGAAATAGGCCACGCGCAGCGCAAGATAAGTGTTTGAAAACAGCTTGATGGCCTCGGCCTCGACGGTGCCGGTGAACAGCACGGGCATATCCTTGCGGATCGCGCCCTGAACCAGAAGGCCCGCGAAGTCCTGCGCCCGTTCGGAACGTTCCCCGATCACGATACGCGAGGGGTGAAGATTGTCGTAAAGCGCCTTGCCCTCGCGAAGAAACTCGGGCGAGAAGATGACGTTCCGCCAGCCCGTTTCCGCGCGCATCCGGTCCACGAAACCGACCGGAATGGTGGATTTGATGATCGCCACCGCATCGGGGTTGATCCGGTGAACCTGCGCCAGCACGGTCTCGACCGATGAGGTGTCGAAGCGGTTCGTCCTGGCGTCGTAATTCGTCGGCGTCGAGATCACGACAAAATCGGCGCCTTCGAATGCTTCCTGCGCATCAAGCGTGGCGGTCAGGTCAAGCGGCCTGCTGGCCAGAAAGTCGCTGATCTCGCTGTCCTCGATGGGTGAAATACCGGCATTGACCTGCGCCACCCGGTCCGGCGAAATATCCAGCGCCACCACCCGGTTCGACTGCGCCAGCAGCACGGCATTCGACAATCCGACATAGCCCAGGCCAGCAACGGCGATTTTCTTTTTCATTTCAGCGCTTCCCCGTAGCTGACTGCATGTTCATGGCAGCCGATCAAACCTGATCGACCCGTTTCCGGCGGCATCGGGCGTTTCCGTGAACCCCGCCACCACAAGAACCGGGCCGAAACCTTCGCGGATGGCGGCGGCCTCGTCCGCGCTGGCGAAGGGCAGGATCACACGGCCGACGGGCGACAGATCCTGCGCGGCAAGCTGCGCGGGGCCGATCCCGGCACGGCGCGACAGGCGCAGCGCATCGGGGCGGAAATCGCGCAGATAGGCCGCCAGCCCGCCGGCCTGATCCGCGCCATCCCCCGCCAGCACAAGCGGACCATCCACGAAGCGCAGCCGCGCCAGATCGGCCAGCCCGTTGCGTTCGCGGATGGCGGCCGTCACGCGCGCCATGCCGGGCTGGCTGTCCTGGACCATGGCGGTCAGCCCCGTATTCACCTGCACGGCGCGGATCGCGGGCAGCCCGACGCCCGCGCCCAGATCCAGCACCCGCCGCGCGCCATCCAGATAGCCGTGAATATTGCGGCTGTTGCGCCGTTCGAACTTGCCGTCCAGAACGACCATCAGCGCCTCATGCCCGAAGACGCCCAGATCAGCGGGCAGCGCAATCGTCTGCGACTGAACCCATTCCGCCCCCTCGCTCAGCCGCAGATTACCCGGCGCATAGCTGTCGGGCAGGCTGGCCGCCGCAGGGCTTTTCGCCCGCGCCTCTTTCGCTTTTTGGGTGGCGCCCTGCTCGACCTCGGACATGAGGGCGGCAATCTTCGCCGGATCACGGGGCTGCGGCGGCTTGGCCACGACCTTGCTGATATGCAGCCTGCCGGCCGCGATCAGGCTTTCGCGCAGCGCCTGATAGGCTTCCGAGGCGCGGTATTCCTCCAGCCGGGCCTCGACACGCTCAAGCGCGGCGAAATGCAGCTTCGACAGAACCGGGTCGCGCAGCAATTCGGCCATGATCTCGGCCCGGCGCGGCGCATGGCGCAGGATCTGCGTGTCCGAGACCTCATTGCGGTCCTGAAGCGACCAGTAATCGGCGTTATACTTGTCTTTCTTGTTGTTCACATTGCCCCGGAAGCGGCGCACGGCATAGCTGTCGATCGACTTCACGGCGTAATGGTTCATCTGCGCCCAGCCATAGCCCACGGTGCGCTGGATCGACCGCCAGCCGCGGAACTTGAAGTAATCCTCCATCGGCTTTCCCGATCCGTTCAGCCATTTCACCGTATCGGGAAAGCCGTCCTTCAGATGCTTGTTCTTGATCGAGGGGCGGTGGATGCCAAGGTTCCAGTATTCCGGGTCGAACCTGAACAGTGTCTTGACCCCCCAGCCCTTGTTCCAAAGGGGCGGCGCGGCGCGGGTATATTGCTCGGTCACAGGGGCGCGCGACCAGTCGATGACCCCGCCCGAGCCGAAGATCCGCCATGTCACCACGACCCCGTTCGCGCCTGCCGCCACCACATCGTCCAGCATCCCGTCCAGATGCCCCGAGGGGTGGTTCACCGACAGAAACTCATCCGCATCAAGCACCAGAAGCCAGTCAGAGGCGTGGACCAGCGGCTCTTGCTGCGCGTAGTTCAGCGCCGAGGGCTGCGGCTTCACCCCCTCGGGGATATCATTGCGGCGGTGATAGCCAAGGCCAAGCTCTTCCAGCCGCTCCAGCATCAGATCGGTGCCGTCGGTGCAATCATTGGTATAGACAAGGATATCCGTGAAGCCGACCGCCAGATGATGGGCAAACCACTCCAGCAGAAAGGGGGCCTCATCCTTCATCATCGACATGGCCATGACCGTGCCATGCGGGCTGACATGCGGTTTCAGATTGACCATGGCGCGCCTATCCCTGACCGCGCGCGGCGACGGGCCGGGTCCGCGTCAGCGCGTCAATCACCTCGCCGATCAGCGCATGGCCGGGCGGCGCGGCCAGAAAGGGCGAGACCATGCCCGTCCGCCCATCGGGATATTCATGGACGGTATAGACCAGATCGTCATCGAACAGCGCATCGACCGGGTGCAGACAGACCGAATCGGCCTCGGGCAGAAAACCGCCCTGTTCGAACAGGATTTCGTAACGCATCAGATCCGAGACACCGGCCCATTTTCCGCGCCGGACATATTCGTTTATCAGCGGCTGATTGCGGAAATGCCGCGACAGAAGAAAGTCATTGTCAAACAGCCTGTAATCCCAGCCGGGATGGGCATCGCGCCAGCTTTGCATCCAATCCTCGGGCGCGGGGTGCGGTCCGATCCAGATATGACCCATCCTGCGCGGAATCATCTGTGCCGTTCTCCTGTCCTGACGCGCCCGTCTCAGCTTTCCAGCGCGGCCGAGGGATCGATCCCGACCAGTTCGCACATCCGCGCGGCATAGGAATTCGGCAAGGGCACGTTCCGGCGCCACCACGGCTTGGTGCCATTGGTGTAAAGATGCACCGAAACGGTGTCGTCGGTGAACCACCCCTCGACCCGGCCATGCGGATCATAGAAGATATCGTTCAACTGGAACGGCACCGGATAAAGCACGTCCGAACCCATGGCGCGGCTGATATCGCCGGTCTGCTGCGCGAACCATGTGAAGGCCTGCGGACCAAAGGCCGTGCGCTCGGTCTTGTAGATGGCCGCGCCATGCGACAGCCCGCCCTTCTCGGTCAGCTTGTCCATCTGGCGGCGCTGCTTCTTGTTCCACCACGCCGGATAGTCGGGAAGATTATCGTAATAATCGATCAGCTGATCCACCAGGGCCGAATCGCCCGGCAGCCCGACAACCCCGCAATTCAGCGCACCACGCATGCCATGGCCGGCAAAGATCCACTCCCATTCATCGGGGAAGGGCTTGTGACAGAAGGCGTCGCAATCGATCCAGACCGCCCCGGTCTTGCGGATCATCTTGTAGCGGAACACATTCGACAGAAACGAGGCCGAGGTATCCCCGACCAGTGCCATATCGATCTCCATGATCTCGGATGCCGGGCGCAACTCTACCCCCTCGGGCGCGTTTCTCAGGTCATCGGTGCAGTAAAGCGTCACCGGATGGCCCTGCATCAGATGCGATTTCAGACAAAGCTGGTTGAGGTATTGAAGCTCCTCTCCGATCCACAGAGAGGCAACGGGACGACGATCGAGCAACATGAAAATACCCCGGATGACTTTATATAAGCAGGGTTTTACCCAAAGCTCGGGCCTGCCGCCAGCCATGGCCACCATTTTCTGCCAGCAGGCTTAACCGCCCCGCCCGCCCGCGCTTGCGCCCGCCGCCCGCACCTCGCTATACCCGCGCCGAAAGGAGGACCGCGACCTGCCCCGGATCATCAACAACAGGACCTATATCATCGGGATCGGCCATCCGCGCTGCGGCACCGGCTTCACCGCCAGTCTGTTGCAGGCCGCGGGGCTTCGCATCGGGCATGAACATGCGCGCCTTGACGGTATCGTCTCATGGATGCTGCCGGGTGAACGCGACAAGAATCCCTATCGCCATGCCCTCGGCCCGCTGAAGGATTTTCACCACATCTTCTGCGTGACCCGCGCGCCGCTGGATGCGCTCGCCTCGATCATCCCGGAAAACGACGATCTGCCCAGCTTCACCTTCCGCTCCGAAATCCTCGCCGACCGCTTCGGCATCGCCCTGCCCGACCCGCAGGACCCGCCCGCGCGGCTTCTGGCGGCGGTGATCAGCTATACGCTCTGGTTCGAACTGTGCATGTCCTTCCTGCCGGAACTGATCTACCGCGTCGACCGCCCCGAAGATGACGCGCTTCTGTCGGACTATCTCAACCGCGAGATCCGCCGCAACGACGACATCGACCGCAACTCGCGCCCGCGCCGGCGCGCAGCCCCCGTCACCCCGGATGACCTGGCCCGCCTGTCCCCCGAATGGCTGACCCGCTTCGGCGAAATGGCCGAAGGGCTCGGCTACCCCGAAGACGCCGCCACCATCCGCGCCGCGAGCCCGTAACCCCCTCTCATCAGTGCGAAAAATACCTCGGGGGGCGAGGAGCGCCAGCGACGAGCGGGGCAGAGCCCCACCCGCCCCTGCATCACGTCACGCCCATTCCCAGGGCCGCGTGAACTCGCCAAGGCGCCTGGCCACGGCTGCGTCATCCACCCCGTCCAGCCGGGTGACCCGCGCCACCAGACCGCGCTTCTTGTCCTCGACCACCTCGGTGACCTGCGCCCCGGCACCGTCGAGCGCCTCGTTATAGATGCGCATGATCGCCAGCCGGCGCAGATCGGGCTTGAAGATCTTGCCCACCGCCGTTTTCGGCAGTTCATCCAGCAGTTCGATATGTTTCGGCACGGCCGCGCGTTCATGGATATGGGCGCGGGCGTGGTCCATCAACTCATCGACCGTGACCGAGGCCCCCGCGACCAGTTCCACATAGGCCGCCGGCAGTTCGCCCGCGCGGGCATCGGGCTGACCGATGGCACCCACGAAAGCCACGGCGGGATGGCTCAGCAGCGCGTCCTCGATCTCGGCGGGGTCGATATTATGGCCGCCCCGGATGATCAGATCCTTGGCGCGCCCGGTGATCCACAGATAGCCGTCCGCGTCCATCCGCCCCAGGTCGCCGGTGCGCAGGAAGCGGTCCTCGGCGAACAGGTCGTGGTTCTTGTCCAGTTCGGTATAGGTCGAGCCTTCGAAAACGCCGGGATTGGCGATGCATATCTCGCCGATCTCATCGGTGGCGCATTCCACGAAACCGCCCGCGCCCTCCTTGAGGATACGCACCTCGGTATAGGGCAGGGGCAGGCCGACCGAACCGACCTTCTTCACCCCGTCCACCGGGTTGCACGACACCAGACAGGTTGCTTCGGTCAGCCCGTAGCCTTCCGCGATCTCGACCCCGGTGGCGGCCTTGAAGCGGTTGTAAAGCTCGACCGGCAGCGGGGCAGACCCCGAAATCGCCGTGCGAAGCGAGGACACGTCGGCATTCACCGGCCGCTGCATCAGCGCGGAAATCGCGGTCGGCACGGTGATCAGGAATGTGACCTGCCAGCGCTCGATCAGCTTCCAGAAATTGTCGAAAACGCCATCGCCGCGATAGCCGGCAGGCGTGGGCATGACCATATGCGCGCCCGAGGCGATGCAGCTCATCAAAATCGGATAGGCCGCGAAGACATGGAACAGCGGCAGCGGGCAGATCAGCACATCGGTTTCATCGAACAGCAACTCGCCGCCCAGAAAACCGTTATAGATCATGCCAGAATACTTGTGCTGCGCGACCTTGGGCAGGCCGGTGGTGCCCCCGGTATGGAAATAGGCGGCCACGCGGTCCTCACCGGGATCGTCGAAATCCAGCCGCTCGTGATTCTCGGCCGAAACCGCGGCCTCGAACCCGTGCACCCTGGCGTGATGGGTCACTGTGACCTTGGGCCTGATCAGCGGCACGATGAATTTCTTCAGCCCGGTCAGATGCCGGTTCAGGTCGATCTCGATCACATGTTCCACATTGGGGGCGGCTGCGACCGCCGCGGCGGCCTTCTGGGCCACATCCGTCTTGGGGAACGCCTTCAGCGTCACCAGCACCTTCGCATTGGTCGAGCGCAGGATACCGCCGATATGATCCGCCTCCAGCAGCGGGTTGATCGGGTTCACGATCCCCGCGACAGCCCCGGCCAGAAGCACCACCGGGGTTTCGATGGAATTGGGCAGAAGATAGGCCACGGTATCATTCGGCCCGATCCCGAGACGGCGGAACAGATTGGCGGTTTCGGTCACGCGCTGGCGCAATTCGCGCCATGTCAGCGTCGTGGCATGATCGCGCGGGCCCGACAGAAGCTGGAACGAGACCGCTGGACGTTCCGGGAAGCGCTCAGCCGTGCGGCTGAGGAATTCATAGATCGTGTGCGCATTGTCGCGCGCCTTATAAGGCATTGCCTGTTCAACCGCATCGCGATCGGCTGCCGTGCCGAATATCTTGGTCATATTTCCCCCATGCTCTCCACCGGTCGTAGCGGACCGTCCTGCCTCGGGGGAAATAATGGGCCAGTTTTCCGTCACGGGGCAAGCCCGCTGCCCGCCCGGCCCGAGAAAACGCAGCGTCATCAGCCCGGCAAGCATGTGCCGCGCTGCCCCGTCCATCGCGCGATCAGGGGCAGCCGGCGGGGTCAGACCCTATTGCGGAATGCGCAGGGTCTGGCCGGGATAGATCTTGTCGGGGTGGCTCAGCATCGGCTGGTTGGCCTTGAAGATATCGTTATAGCGATTGGCGCTGCCCAGGTATTCCTTGGCAATCGCCGAAAGCGTCTCGCCCTTCTTGACGGTATGAAAGACCGGCGCGCCGTCACCCGCCCCGCCCGAGGTCGAGACATGCCCCGTCAGCTCCGGCAGCTCGGCCTCGACCCGCGCGATGCCCTGAATATTGCCCAGTGCGAGGATCAGCTTCTCCATGGTCTCGCGGTCGGCACCCTTGCTTTCCACGCGCACCAGATCGCCGCGCAGCGTCAGATGCACATCCTTCGAGGTCAGGCCAAGCTTCTTGACCTCATCGGTCAGCGCCTTGACCTTGCGCTCTGTCTCAAGCTCATCGGCGGTTTTTTCCGGCGTTGGCTCCGGCGCGGGGGCGGCCTCGGCCTTGCCCAGAACCGATTTGCCTGCATCTTTTACAAAATCCCAGAAAGCCATCGGCTTCTCCCTTTCAAAGCGTCTCAGACGCGGTAACGCAGGCCCCTGCGCATGGTTCCCGCCGCCAGCATGGTGGGCTGGCAGGCGAATGCTATTTGGGTTAACGCTGGCGCGCAAGAAAACCCGAAGGGGGCCGCGCCCATGCATACCATCACCATCCTTGCCGCGCCCGAACGCGCCGATCTGACGCAGGCGCGTGTGGACGCGCTGCGTGATCTCTTTCAGGGGCGGCATGTGATCTGGCTGGCCGATGGCATCGCCGCCGAATTCCCGGCCGAACAGCTTCCCGCCGATGCCGCGGCCATCGCGGATGACGCCCGCATGTCGGGCTTTGATCTGGTCATCCAGCCGACGCAAGGCCGGCGCAAGGCGGTGCTTCTGGCCGATATGGATTCCACCATGATCCAGCAGGAATGCATCGACGAACTCGCCGCCGAGGCCGGCATCGGCCCCCGCGTGGCCGAAATCACCGCGCGCGCCATGAATGGCGAGCTGAACTTCCACGAGGCCCTGATCGAGCGCGTGGGCCTGCTGGCCGGGCTGGCCGAAAGCACGGTGCAAAAGGTGCTGGACACCCGCATCACCCTTGCGCCGGGCGGGCGCGAACTGGTCGCCACCATGCGCGAACAGGGCGCTTACTGCGCGCTTGTCTCGGGCGGGTTCACCGCCTTCACCGCGCGCATCGCCGGGGTTCTGGGCTTTCACGAGCACCGCGCCAACACGCTTCTGGCGGATGAGGGCGTGCTGACCGGCCATGTCGCACTTCCCGTCCTTGGCCGCGAAGCCAAGGTCGAGGCGCTTGACGAAATCACCGCCCGCCTTGGCCTGACGCCCGCCGATGCCATGGTGGTGGGTGACGGGGCGAATGATCTGGGCATGATCCAGCGCGCGGGAACCGGGGTGGCGCTGCATGCGAAACCCGTGGTGGCCGCGCAGGCGGGCGTGCGCATCGATCATGCCGATCTGACGGCGCTGCTTTATATCCAGGGCTACGGGCGCGACGAATTCGTCACCCGCTAGGCAAAAGGGCGCCCCATCGGGACGCCCCTGAAAGCCCTGCGGACCCGATCAGTCCTTCGCGCGCTCGACATAGCTGTTGTCGGTCGTGTTGATCACGATCCGCGTGCCGACGCCGATATGGGGCGGCACCATGACGCGCAGCCCGTTATCCACCTGCGCGGGCTTGTAGGATGACGATGCCGTCTGGCCCTTCACCACCGGCTCGGTCTCGGTCACTTCGACGGTCATCTTCTGGGGCAGTTCCATGGCGATCGGCACGCCGTTGAACACTTGCAGGAACACCCGCATCCCTTCCTGAAGATAAACCGCCTGATCGCCGATCACATCCTCGGGGGCCACGACCTGCTCATAGCTTTCCGGCTCCATGAAATGGAACCCCTCGCCATCATTATACAGGTAATCATAGCTGCGCTCATCGACATGGGCCTTTTCGACCTGATCGGTGGTCTTCCAGCGCTCGCTGACCTTCACCCCGTCGCTGATGCGGCGCATGTCGACGCTGGTGGTCGGGGTGCCCTTGCCCGGGTGGAAGTTTTCAGCCTTGAGAACGACGTAAAGGCGCTCTTCGATCTCGACCACATTGCCCTTGCGAAGACTGGAGGCGATCACTTTCATCTGCGTTTCCTTGCGAGTTTCCCGGTCTGCGCTTATGCGCGTCGAAGGCGTCCCTAGCGCATGAAGCGCCCCATTGCCAGAGAAACCATGACCCAAGCCCAATGGTGGCAGCCCCACCGTCACGCCGACCGCCGCCCCGCCCTGATCGCACGGACCCGTATCCAGCGCGCGATCCGCCACTGGCTGGAGGCCAATGATTTCACCGAAACCGACCCCTCGGCCCTTGTCACCAGCCCCGGCAATGAAACCCATCTTCACGGTTTCGCCACGCAGATGATCGGCAATGACGGGCGGGCGCGGGCGATGTATCTGCATACCTCGCCCGAATTCGCGATGAAAAAGCTGCTGGCGGCGGGCGAGGAACGGATCGCCGCCTTCGCCCATGTCTGGCGCAACCGCGAACGCGGGCCGCTGCATCACCCCGAATTCACCATGCTGGAATGGTATCGCGCGCGGGAAGATTACACCGTGCTGATGGATGATTGCGCCGATCTGATGATGCTGGCCGCCCAGGCCGCAGGCAGCAATGAATTCCGCTTCCGCGACGCCACATGCGACCCTTATGCGGCACCCGAACGGATCGCCGTGGCCGATGCCTTCACCGAATATGCGGGCATCGACCTTCTGGCCACCATCGCGCCGGACGGCACGACCGACCGCGACGGTCTGGCCGCGCAAATGGCGGCGGCGGGTATCCGGCACGGCGCGGATGACACATGGTCGGACCTGTTTTCACGCAGCCTTGCCGAGCGGATCGAGCCCCGTCTTGGCCACGGCGCGCCCACCATCCTTGACCGCTACCCCGCGCCCGAGGCCGCGCTGGCACGCCGCGCCGGCGATGATCCCCGCGTCTCGGAACGGTTCGAACTTTACGCCTGCGGGGTCGAACTGGCGAATGGCTTTGGCGAACTGACCGACGCGGACGAACAGCGCGCCCGCTTCACCGCCGACATGGCCAGCCGCGCCCGCATTTACGGCGAAACCTATCCTCTGGACGAGGATTTCCTGACCGCGCTGGCGCTGATGCCCCCGGCCTCGGGCATCGCGCTCGGCTTCGACCGGCTGGTCATGCTGGCCACCGGCGCGCCCCGGATCGAGGCGGTGATCTGGGCCCCCGTCCCCGATTCAGAGCATTAACCTTAACCCAAGCAAGCGGGCCCCAGCTTCGGCGATTGAGCGCCTCTCTCGCCCCCGGCGTTAACCTTAATGCGGTCGAGAAGATTTCGACACCGGTGACCGGGCATCACGCTCGGCCCCTATCTACCGGTCACGGACGCGCCGATGATCGAGGCAGTGATCTGAACTACCCGCCCCTCGACCCGAAGCGTTAACCTTAACCTGAACGAGCGCCCGCCAGTTTCAGTGATCCGGGCACCCGCCACCGGTCCCGGGGCCGGGGCCGAGCATTAACCTTAACAGGCACCTCACTCACCCCGCCCCCGATTAACCTTAACCCGCTTCTTCTTTGCCCAAATACTCTCGCCGGAGGCACCCCCTCACCCCTGATAGCTGCCGATGGATTCATCAAGGAACTTATTGTTCTGCTTGCGGATTTCCGCCGCCGCATCGTCATAGAGAAAGGGCAGGAAGGCAAAGCGCTCGCCCGCGGTCACGCGTGAGACCGCATGCAGAAGCGAGCATGAGAACACCACCGCCCCGCCCTTCGGGGCCTTGTAACCGCGCGGGCCATATTCGGGGAAAGAGACCTCTCCCCCCTCGAAATCATCGTTCAGATTGACCGAGACCGCGAAGCGGCGATGCGCCGTGCCCGAGGTGGTATTGTCCCGATGCGGGCGGAAATGACCACCCTCGTCCGCAGCATAGCAGGATACGATGAAACGCTCCATCCGGGTGACATGGAACTGGTGAACCTTGGCGATTTCGGGCACCACGCGGCGCAGGAAGCGGCTGCGCAGCCCGTTGATCAGGGCGCTGTCCTGCAAGATATGGTCGCGCCGGGATTTATGCGCACGGTCATTGACGCCGACGGTCTTGCCGTCGACCTGCCGCACGAAACCCGATTCCTCGCCGCCATCGGCCCGGTAAAGCGCCACCAGATGATCGCAAAGCGCCGGCTCGAACACATGCGGCAGGACCAGAATCGGGGCCGGCACCTCGAAGCCCGCATGCCTGTGCGGGGGCGGCAGTGCGCGCATGATCGCGGTGATCCGCGTGATATCGCTGCCATCGCTGGCGAAATCGACCACCTCGCGCACCCGCAGCATCGGGTCGACCAGCACCCATTTGCGGCGCATCCGCAACCCTTCGCCCCCGGCCGGGGGGGATGCCCCCTGTTCGGCGGCCCCGTAAAGGCGGCTGACGGCAAGGTCGAAGTCATGGAAATAGCGATAGCCCGGAATGCGCGGCTCCACCCGCCCCGTGGCCGGGTCGGCCGGGTCCACCGTCACCCCGAAAAAACAGGCGTTTTCGTCGTCGAACAGATCAGAAAGCCCCGCCATGGCGGCAAGCGCCGCCCGACTTTGCGGATCGGCGGCAGAGCCGAAAAAGCACAGCAGCACATAGCGCCCGCCCAGAGTGTCAAAGGCGAACTCTGGCGTCGTCGCCGTCGCCTGACGGAATTTCGGGGCCGGATCACCGGGCTGGATCTGTTCGAATGTCATATGCTGCTCCATTCCTGCGCGCAAACTGGCCGATAAAGGTTAATATTCCAACCCATAAGCGCGGCGACGGGGGTTTACTTCGCCCGCAGCAGGAAGAAGAAGCAAGGGATGGAACTCGCGCTTGATCTTACGCTTCTGCTTGTCGCTGCTGCTTTCGCGGCGGGGTTTATCGATGCCATCGCAGGGGGCGGAGGGCTGATTACCGTGCCCGTCCTGATGCTGGCGGGGCTGCCCCCGGCGCAGGCCCTGGCCACGAACAAGGTGCAGGGCGCATTCGGCGCGGCGACGGCGGCTTACCGTTATGCGCGCTCGGGCCAGGTCGATCCCCGCGACCAGATCGGGGCGGCGCTGATCGCCTTTGTCGCGGGCATGGCCGGGGCTTTCTGCGTCACGCTGATCCCCACGCAGACGCTGCGCTATCTGCTGCCGGTCCTGCTGATCGGGATCGCCGCCTTCTTCGCGCTGAAACCGGGGCTGAGCGATACCGACCGCGCGGCGCGCATCTCTCCGGTGCAGTTTACCGCTTTCGTGGTGCCGCTGATCGCCTTTTATGACGGGCTGGTCGGGCCGGGGACCGGGGCCTTTCTGATGCTGGGTTTCGTCATGCTGGCGGGCTACGGTATCCTGAAGGCCACCGCGCATACCAAGCTGCTTAATTTCGCCTCGAATCTGGGGGGGCTGGTGGCCTTTGCGCTTGTCGGCAAGCCCTTGTGGATCACCGGGCTTCTGATGGGGGCCGCGCAGATCGCGGGCGCCTGGGTGGGCGCGCATCTGGCGCTTCGGATCGGATCGCGGCTGATCAAGCCCTTGCTGGTCATCACCTCCTCCGGGTTGGCGCTGAAGCTGATCTTCGACCTTTTCCGGGCCGGTTAACACTTCATTAACCTTCATCCGCCATCCTCAACCAAAGGTTGCAGGATGAGGGTCGTATGCTCCCGAAGGTTTTCGTCATTGGCTTCAACAAATGCGGCACCACCAGCCTGCACAAGATGTTCAAGCGCGCCGGCCATCACTCATCGCATCACCGCCATCAGCGCGAAGGCGGGCGCAGCGTCAAGCTGGTCACGCAGATCGATGCGAATGCACGCGCGGGCCTGCCGCTTCTGGACGGGATCGAGGGCGCACAGGTCTATTCGGACATGGATTTCTGCATCCCCCGGCCCGAGCGTTCGGGCATCGGGCATTTCCGCATGCTTGACGCGCAATATCCCGGTAGCCGTTTCATCCTGAATACGCGCGACCCCCTGAACTGGCTGAATTCCCGCTGCCGCCATTTCGGAGGGGGCTATCTGCGCCGCGCCATGGCCGAGGCCGGGATCAGGGACCGCCGCCAGATCTGCGCGCATTGGCTGCGCGACTGGGCCGAACATCACGCTGCCGTCACCACCCATTTCGCCACCCGTCCACGCCAGCTTCTTGTCTTCGATATCGAACGCGACGACCCAGCCCGGCTGCGCGACTTCCTGCCCGAATTCGGCCTGAAACGCGGCTATTGGCGTCACCACAACCCCACCCCGCCAGAGATCGCGATACCCGAACTGGCCCTTGCGGGTTAGGCGGCCCCGGCTGATCGGGGGCGCAGATCAGATCGGAAGGCCGCCGTCCTCCTTGGCGGATTTCAGCACGATTTCCGATCGCACCTGCGTCACCTGCCCGTGCTGAAGCAGCCGGTCATGGATGAAATCCGCCAGCGCATCCAGATCGCGGACCTGCAATTCCAGCACGTAATCGGCATCACCTGATACGGAATGCGCGGCCCTTACCTCGGGCTGGGCGGCGGCGAAGCTGGCGAAATCCTTGTCGCCCTTGGCCCCGTGGCTGCGCAGATTGACGCGCGCGAAGGCACGGATGCCGAAACCCAGCCTGCGCCCGTCCAGCCGCGCCGAATAGCCCCTGATCACGCCCGATTTTTCCAGCGCCGCCCGCCTGCGCGAGCATTGCGACGCCGAAAGATGCACCAGATCCGAAAGCTGCGCATTGGTCAGCGCGCCGTCGCGCTGCAATGCGGCCAGAATCGCGCGATCAAAGCTGTCATGCGTGAAATCTGACATCATCACCAAAAATATGCACGAAACGCGTATATTCTGGCGTGGATCGGCGAAGAATGCAATCTGCTTGCATGCGATATGCGCGACAATTCACCGCAGCGAACAGAAGGATGAAACCATGGGCCCTTTCCCGCATGACGCCCCCAAGGCCAAGATCAGCGCCGCCAATCCCGCCGGGACCGACGGGTTCGAATTCGTCGAATTCGCCCATCCCGAGCCGGAAAAGCTGGACACCCTTTTCCGCAAGATGGGCTTCGTTCCGGTAGCGAAGCACAAGGCGAAGAATGTCACGCTGTATCGGCAGGGCGGGGTGAATTATGTGCTTAACGCCGAACCCGACAGCCATGCCAGCCAGTTCATCAAGGATCACGGCCCCTGTGCGCCCGCCATGGGCTGGCGCGTGGTCGATGCGGCGCATGCCTTGAAGCGCGCGGTTGAACTGGGCGCGCAGGAATATACCGGCCCCGGTAAGGTTCTGGATTTCCCGGCGGTCCTTGGGATCGGGGGCAGCCTTTTGTATTTCATCGATAAATACGATGACACCGGCAGCGCTTGGGACGCGGAATATGACTGGCTGGATGAACCCGATCCGCGCCCCGAAGGCGTGGGTTTCTACTATATCGACCACCTGACCCATAATGTCATTCGCGGCAATATGGACACCTGGTACAAGTTCTACCACGACACGTTCAACTTCCGCGAGATCCGTTACTTCGACATCAAGGGCAAACAGACGGGGCTTTTCAGCCGGGCGCTGACCTCGCCCGACGGGAAGATCCGCATCCCGATCAACGAATCCGCCGATGAGCACAGCCAGATTGAGGAATATCTGAACGAATACAATGGCGAAGGCATCCAGCATATCGCCGTGGCGACCGAAGACATCTATGCCGCGACCGATGCCATCGCCGCCAAGGGGCTTGAGTTCATGCCCGGCCCCCCCGATGTCTATTACGAGATGTCGAAAAAGCGCGTTTCGGGCCACGAGGAACCGCTGGAAAAGATGAAGAAACACGGCATCCTGATCGATGGTGAAGGTGTCGTGGATGGCGGCAACACGCGGATTCTGCTTCAGATTTTCTCAAAAACCGTGATCGGGCCGATCTTCTTCGAATTCATCCAGCGCAAGGGCGACGACGGCTTCGGCGAGGGGAATTTCCGCGCGCTTTTCGAATCCATCGAGGAAGACCAGATGCGCCGCGGCGTGCTGAAGCCCGAAACCACTGCATGAGCTGGCGCGATCTTTCGACCGCGCCGGCCCCCGGCACGACCGTCTGCGATGCCGATCAGGTCGAGGGCGCGCGCGCCTTCGACCTTGCCGGTTTTCCGCTGCTGGTGATCCGCGATCATGCGGGGCTGCGCGGCTTCGTGAACCTGTGCCCGCATCACTATCTGCCGCTGGATTATCGCGGCGGGCAGATACTGTCCCTGGACGGGACCAGACTCGTGTGCTCATCCCATCAGGCGCGCTTCGATTCGCGGACCGGCGATCTGTGCGACGGGCCGGCATCCTGCGGGCTTGATTCGGTGCCGCTTTGTGAACAGAACGGGAAGATCCGCATCGGCGGCTGAACGCTTCCGCATCGCGCCACGCCGAAGGCCAAGCAATCCCAAGGCTTGTGCGAAATCATGGATCACCACACCATATCTTGTTGACAGATCTGTGACCCCGCCACAATATGGGCGGGCTGAGGCTTTCAGGGAATCATCCCGAGGCGGGGCGTCAGAACGGGCAGAAAAGTCCGTCGCCAGCCCCGTCCGACACAGGCGCCAAGGCATAAACAAACCATGGGGCCGGGGCCATGGGCGCTGCAATCGGAAGGGTCAGACTTTTCCGGCTGGGTGTCTTTGTCCGGTGCCGGACAGCATGAGGGACAAGAAATGAGCATCACCGTTTACTCCAAGCCGGCTTGCGTTCAGTGCACCGCCACCACCCGCGCGCTTCAGGCGCGTGGCATAGAATTTGCCGTCGTCGATCTGACGCAGGACGAAGATGCCTATGCCCATGTCTCGGGCCTTGGCTACCGTCAGGCACCGGTCGTCATCGCGGGCGACGCGCATTGGTCGGGCTTCCGCCCGGACCTGATCGGCCAGCTGTCGTAAGCGCGGTCTTCGATTTTGTATTGGCATCGGGACCATGGCGCAGCTCGTCTATTTTTCCTCGCGTTCGGGCAATACGGCGAAATTCGTCGCCCGGCTGGGGCTGGACGCGCTGCGCATCCCGATCGAGACAGGGGCAGCGCTGCCCTTGCCGTTGCAGCCCTATGTGCTGATCAGCCCGACCTATGCTGACGGGGAAGGCCGCGGCGCGGTTCCCGCGCAGGTCATCCGCTTCCTGAACGACCCCGCAAGGCGCGCGCTGATCCGTGGCGTCATCGCCAGCGGCAATCGGAATTTCGGACAGTTTTTCGCCGCAGCCGGCGATGTTATCGCCCGCAAATGCGGGGTTCCGCTTCTGTGCCGGTTCGAGCTTGCCGGCACCGACCATGACATTGCCCGCATCCGCGACGGGCTGCACCGATTCTGGAGAGAGACATGCTTGACGACCGCCTGAACCGTCCCACGCCCGAGGCGAAGGACTATCACGCGCTGAACGCGATGCTGAACCTGTATGACGATGCCGGCCAGATCCAGTTCGATGCGGATCGCAAGGCGGCGCGTCAGTATTTCTTGCAGCACGTGAACCAGAACACCGTGTTCTTCCACAGCCTTGATGAGAAGCTGGGCTATCTTGTGGATGAGGGCTATTACGACGCCGCCGTTCTGGACCAGTATTCCAGGAACTTCCAGCGCCGTATCTGGGACGAGGCTTACGCCCGCAAGTTCCGCTTCCCGACCTTCCTTGGCGCGTTCAAATATTACACCTCCTACACGCTGAAAACATGGGACGGCGAACGTTTCCTTGAACGCTATGAAGACCGCGTGGTCATGGTCGCGCTGACGCTGGCGCGCGGCGACGAAGCGCTGGCGCTGAGCCTGATGGAAGAAATCATCGAGGGCCGCTTCCAGCCCGCGACGCCGACCTTCCTGAACGCGGGCAAGAAGGCGCGGGGCGAATTCGTATCCTGCTTCCTGCTGCGTATCGAAGACAACATGGAAAGCATCGGGCGGGCGATCAATTCGGCCCTGCAACTCAGCAAGCGCGGCGGTGGTGTGGCGCTCATGCTGACCAATATCCGCGAACATGGCGCGCCGATCAAAGGCATCGCCAACCAGTCCTCGGGCGTGATCCCGGTGATGAAACTGCTGGAGGACAGCTTTTCCTATGCCAACCAGCTTGGCGCGCGTCAGGGTGCGGGCGCGGTTTACCTGAACGCGCATCACCCCGACATCCTGCGTTTCCTTGATACCAAGCGCGAAAATGCGGACGAAAAAATCCGCATCAAGACGCTGAGCCTCGGCGTGGTGATCCCCGATATCACGTTTGAACTCGCCAAGAAGAACGAGGATATGTATCTGTTCTCGCCCCATGACGTCGAAAAGGTCTACGGCGTGCCCTTTTCGGATATTTCCGTGACCGAGAAATATCACGAGATGGTCGACAACCCGAAAATCCGCAAGAAGAAGATCAGCGCCCGCGCCTTCTTCCAGACCATCGCGGAAATCCAGTTCGAATCTGGCTATCCCTATATCATGTTCGAAGACACGGTGAATGCCGCCAACCCGATTGCGGGCCGCATCGCCATGTCGAACCTGTGCAGCGAAATCCTGCAAGTGAACACCGCGTCCGAATTCAATGAAGACCTGTCCTATGCCCGGATGGGCACTGATATTTCGTGCAACCTTGGTTCGCTGAACATCGCCAAGGCCATGGACAGCGGCGATCTGGCGGGCACGGTCGGCACCGCCATCCGCGCGCTGAACGCGGTTTCGGAAATGTCGGCCATCGACTCGGTTCCATCGATCCGCAAGGGCAATGACGAAGGCCATGCCATCGGGCTGGGGCAGATGAACCTGCACGGCTATCTGGCGCGCGAACGCATCCATTACGGCAGCCCCGAAGGCATCGACTTCACCAATATCTATTTCGCGACGGTGCTGTATCACGCGCTGCGCGAATCGAATGCGCTTGCCCGCGAACGCGGCGCGAAATTCGCCGGGTTCGAGCAGTCGAAATATGCTGATGGCACGTTCTTCGACAAATATGTCACCCGCGACTGGCTGCCGGAAACCGAGCGCGTCACCGAACTGTTCGATGCCGCCGGTATCCCCGTGCCCACCCGCGAGGACTGGACCGCGCTGCGCGATCAGGTGATGGCGGACGGGCTTTATAACCGCAACCTGCAAGCGGTGCCGCCGACCGGCTCGATCAGCTATATCAACTATG
>JAUNTV010000361.1:1065-2765 GCA_030538515.1 Paracoccus sp. (in: a-proteobacteria) | reverse complement strand
CGGCCTGCCGCATCTCCCAATGCAACTGCCCCACCGCATTGTTCTGATCGTCATCCGAACGGAAAGAATTCGAACAGACCATCTCGGCGAAATCGCCGCTTTTATGGGCGAAAGTGGCGACCGAGGGGCGCATTTCATGCAGCACCACCGGCACGCCCTGACGCGAGATCTGCCAGGCGGCTTCCGAACCGGCAAGGCCGGCACCAATGATATGAACGGGTTCCATGGCGCATGCGCTAATACGCCCTGCGCCCCTTCGCAAGCCATGCCGCCGCGGGACGCAAAAAGGCGCGGGATTATCCCGCGCCTTCATGGCATTGGCCCGGAAATCAGGCGTCCAGCCTGGCCACGCGCGGCGCGGTCTCGACCCGCTCGATGGCGATCTGGCGGGGTTTCAGCGATTCGGGCACTTCGCGGATCAGGTCGATATGCAGCATGCCATCCTGATGAGAGGCCCCCTCGACCCGGATATGCTCGGCCAGGGTAAAGCGGCGTTCGAAGGCGCGATTGGCGATGCCGCGATGCAGGAAGCTGCGCGCGCCGTCCTCTTCAGCCTTCTTCGCGGCGACCACGACGGCACCGTCACGCCATTCCACGCTCAGGTCATCGGCGGCGAAGCCGGCGACGGCAACCGAGATGCGGTAAGCATCCGCCCCGGTCTTTTCGATATTGTAAGGGGGATAGGACTGGGCCGTGCTGTCAGCCGAGAGCGCCCGGTCCATGAGATCGGCCATGCGGTCAAACCCGACCGAGGCGCGGTAAAGCGGTGCGCGATCAATATGTCGCATTCTGCACATCCTTTCGAAGCGATGCCTGTGTTCATGCCCCCGGCCAGCCGGGCGGCGCTTTCGCAGGCCCGTCATGGCACCTGCAAGCCATCACTTGGGATCGGATATGCGGCGTTTCAAGCCCGCCCGGCGAAGGCCGGGGGCCCGCGCATCACCTGCGCGCCCCCGGCCCGCCATCAGGCTTTCGCGGCCGAGATCATGCGCGCGATCTCGTCCTTCAGGCGCGCGCGCTGGCGGCGCAGGGTGGTTTCGTGTTCCTCGGTGGTCGGTTTGACGCTGGTTTCGGCCGCCGCAACCTCATCGTTAACGCTGTCATATTCGTCCAGAAGCCGCGCGAAATGACGGTCCGAGACCTTCAGGTCATGAATGACCTGGGCATCATTGGGGAATTCTTCGTGAATGGCATGGGGTGCGGCCATGATCGTCTCCGTATTTGAACCAGATTTGAGTGATAAAGCCCGCATGAGTGGCTGGCAACTGCGACAATCTGGCCCTAACAAGGGGCTATGCATCTGCCTTCGGTTCTTTCCGTGCTCAGCCCTGCCGATCTCGCCGCCCTGGCGTTGCTGTTTATCGGCTGGATCGGGATTGGCTGGCTGATCGAGAACCCGCCGAAAAGCCAGCCCTCGGTCGCGCTGCTGATGGTCAGCTACCGGCATGAATGGATGCGTCAGTTCATCACCCGCCAGCCGCGCATCTTCGACAGCGCCATCCTGCAATCGCTGCGCGAGGGGCCGACCTTCTTTGCCTCGGCCTGTCTGATCGCCATCGGGGGCGGCATGGCGCTTGTGGGCAATCCCGAAAGGCTGCGCCAGGTCGCCGGCGGGCTGGAGATGGAGCAGACGCCGGCGGTGCTCTGGCAGGTGAAGCTGATGCTGGCGCTGTTCTTCGTGGCCAATGCGCTGCTGAAAT
>JAUNTV010000361.1:0-1055 GCA_030538515.1 Paracoccus sp. (in: a-proteobacteria) | reverse complement strand
CTGAAATTCATCTGGTCGCACCGGCTTTTCGGCTATTGCGCGGTGGTGATGGCCTCGGTTCCCAATGATATCGCCGATCCGCTGGCGATCCCGCGCGCGCATCAGGCGGCGGAACTGAATGTCACCGCCGCCAAAAGCTTCAATATCGGGCTGCGCAATATCTATTTCTCGCTGGCGGCGCTTGGCTGGCTGCTTGGGGCCTGGGCGCTTATGGCAACCACGGTGATCGTTCTGGCGGTGATCTGGCGGCGCGAATTCGCGTCACATTCGCGTCAGGTCCTGTTGCGCAACCTGCCCGGAATCGGCCCGATCTGATGCGCCGCAGGGTGCTTTACATTCCCGGCTATGACCCCGTTCCCCCCCGTCGTTACCGTGAGCTTTACCGGCGCGAGGGGGCCGCGCAGGCCGGGATCTCGGGCTATCGGCTGACGACCGGCGCGCGCCGCGACCGCAGCGGCTTCGGCTGGGGCGTCGAGACCCGGACCGAAGGCCGCCCCGCCCGCGCCGAATTCGAGGTGCTGGTCTGGTCCGATATCGTGGGTGCCAGCATGGGCCAGTCGATCGCGGCGAGCTATGGCCAGCTTGCGCGCACGGCATGGGCCTATATCGGCTCGGGCGCGCTCTGGCGGCTGATGCGGCTCAGGCGCGGGCCGGTGATCGCGGCGCTTTATCCCATCGCCGTGCTGCTGGCGCAGGCGCTTTGCGCGGTGCTGCTGGCGGTGCTGATCGTCTGGCTGGTGCCGTGGTGGTGGCTTGGCCTGCCCCTGGCAGTGGCGGCTTTCTGGCTGGTGCTGCGCCAGTGGCGACGGCTGGACGGGCGCATCTTCGCCTATTACCTGATGCATGATTACGCCTTCACGGCGCAGAATGGCGGGGCCTATCCGCCCGCGCTGGAGACCCGGATCAGCGCGTTCGGGGAACGCATCGCCCGCGTCGCTGCCTCGGGCGACTGGGATGAGGTGCTGGTGATCGGCCATTCCTCGGGGGCCTATATCGCCGTCTCGGCGCTGGCGGGGCTGGCGCGCGCGGGGCGGCTGCCGGACCATGTGGCGCTG
>JAUNTV010000360.1 GCA_030538515.1 Paracoccus sp. (in: a-proteobacteria) | reverse complement strand
CACTGGTCGAGAGCATGTGAACCTCGTCGATGATATAGATCTTGTAGCGCGCCGAAGCCGCGCGATAGTGAACGGATTCAATGATTTCGCGGATATCGTTCACGCCCGTCCGGCTGGCCGCGTCCATTTCCAGCACATCGACATGGCGGCCTTCGGTGATCGCCACGCAATGCTCGCATTGCCCGCATGGCTCGGTCGTGGGGCCACCCGTGCCGTCAGGCCCGACACAGTTCAGCCCCTTGGCGATGATACGCGCGGTGGTGGTCTTTCCGGTGCCGCGAATGCCGGTCATGATGAACGCCTGCGCGATCCGCGACGCCGCGAAGGCGTTTTTCAGCGTGCGCACCATGGCATCCTGCCCCACCAGGTCCGAGAAGGTCTCGGGCCGGTATTTCCGGGCCAGCACCTGATAATTCGTGTCGCTTTCTGTCATGGCCTTCCCCAGTCCAGCCGTCACCCTAGCCGGGCCGGGCCGGGGCGGCAAGCAAGCAGCGGCGCGGCCAGACGGGGGCGGGCGGGATCATGGTTCGGGATTGTCGCCCGACATCCAGCGCAGCCCGGCAAAGGTGGTGGTGCGCGGCGTATATTCCGCCGAGACCCAGCCCGAATAGCCCGATTCGTCCACCGCGCGCAGGAAGGCGTGGTAATCGATCTCGCCCCCGCGCGGCTCGTGGCGGTCGGGCGCGCCGGCGATCTGGATATGGTGGACGTGCGCCTGACAGGCCAGATAGGTCGCCAGCACGTCGCCGGTGATCATATGGGCCTGATAGGCGTCGAATTGCAGGCCCAGGTTGGGGGCATCGACGGCGGCGATCACATCCATGGCAAGATCGAAGGAATCAAGGAAATAGCCGGGCATGTCATGGGGGCTCATCGGTTCGATGGTCAGGCTGGCATGGGGCGCGCGCGCCGCGGCCCATGCGAGATTGTCGATGAAACAGGCCCGTGCCGCAGCGCCCCTGGCCTTGCCCGCCATGACATGGATATGGCGCGCCGAAAGCGCCTCGGCCACGCGCAGGGAGCGTTCGAAATCGCGGCGGAAACGCTCGACCGATTCGGGCAGGGCGGCGAAACCGCGCGGCCCCCCGGCCCAGTTCGGCGGCGGGCAGTTGATCAGCACCACATCCAGCCCGGCATTTTTCGCAGCCTGTCGCAGCTCCGGCGCGGCAAGGTCATAGGGAAACAGGATCTCGGCACCGGAAAAACCCGCGCGGCGGGCGGCCTCGAAACGCGAAAGGATAGGCAATTCATTGAAAAGAAAGGTCAGGTTTGCGGCAAAACGGGCCATGTCACTCATTGCTCCAACGGAAAGAACGCCCCGGCCGAGCGGATGCCCATCCGGCCGTCCGGCCCGGCGGTCGCGGCCTCGGCCAGACGATAGAAGCTCTTGCGGTCGATCAGCGCCAGCAGACCGGCGCGGACCTCGACATAGGGGCGCGGGGCATCGATGCTGCCCCCGATGGTCAGCGGATGATCCGCGTCAAGCCGCACGATATCCCCGATATTGGTCGTAAAAACCGCGCCTTCCGCGTCGATATCGACGTCCACGGCAAGGAAGGGCGCGTCCTCGACCCGGATGCCGATCTTTTCGACGGGGGTGACAAGGAAATGGCACCCCTCTTCGAATTTCAGGATATTGGCGAACATGCGCAGCATTCCGGGGCGGGTGATGGGCGCGCCTTCATGCAGCCAGGTACCGTCGGCGCGGATTTCCAGATCCATCTCGCCGCAATAGGGCGGGTTCCACAGATGCACCGGGGCGGGCCCGCGCGCGCCGGCCTGCCGGGCGGTCCCCGTCATGTCCCCTGCCATGCCCCCGGTCACGCCGGTTTTCGCCGGTTCCGGCTGCAAGGTGGCTTTGTCAGGCGCTTTACCCATTTCACCCCGAAACGATACATGGTTTCATAGGTGATAGAGCAGAACGAGAGACAAGTCATGACCGAGGATGACAAACTGGTTGACGAGGTGACGGGCCTCGGCCAACGCCTGATGGACGCCCGCGCCAGTATCGAGCGCCGCTTCGTCGGCCAGCATGAGGTGGTCGAGCAGGTGCTTGCCGCGATTCTGGCGGGGGGGCATGCGCTTCTGGTCGGCCAGCCCGGTCTTGGCAAGACCATGCTGGTCGATACGCTGGCCACCGTGCTTGGCCTTGACGATCAGCGCATCCAGTTCACGCCCGACCTGATGCCGGCGGATATCCTCGGCTCCGAGGTGCTGGACATGGGCGACGACGGGCGGCGCGCGTTCCGCTTCGTGGAAGGTCCGGTCTTCACCCAGCTTCTCATGGCCGATGAGATCAACCGCGCCAGCCCGCGCACACAATCGGCGCTGCTTCAGGCCATGCAGGAGGGGCAGGTGACCATCGGCGGCGCCCATCGCCCGCTTGGCCGCCCCTTTCACGTGCTGGCGACGCAAAACCCCATCGAGCAGGAGGGCACCTATCCCCTGCCCGAGGCGCAGCTTGACCGCTTTCTTTTGCAGGTCGAGATCGATTACCCCGACCGCGACACCGAACGCGCGATCCTGCTGGCCACCACGGGGGCCGAGCCGGACCGCCCGCATGCCGTGCTTGACGCGCCCGCGCTGATCGCCGCGCAGGCGCTGATCCGGCGTATGCCGGTGGGGGAAAGCGTGGTGAATGCGATCCTTGATCTGGTGCGCGCGCTCAGGCCCGGCCCTGACGGGGCGGATTGGGTTGCCGATACGCTAAGCTGGGGGCCGGGGCCGCGCGCGGCGCAGGCGCTGATGCTGGTGACGCGGGCGCG
>JAUNTV010000359.1 GCA_030538515.1 Paracoccus sp. (in: a-proteobacteria) | reverse complement strand
CCGCGCCATCATACATGCCATGCGCCGCCGTCGCGCCGATTTCCAGAAACGGGCTGCCGGGGTCCAGCAGGTTCGCCACACGCTCACGCGGGGGCATCTTGCCGCGCGCGATATGGCGTTCCATCGCGCCCTGGCCACCGCCTGCGGCTGCGGCAAGCGCGGCTTCGCGCGCGGTGGCCAGAAGCGCCAGATGCGCCGCGCGATTGGCGCGGAACGTCTCGGACGAGATCACCGCGGATGAGCGCAGTTTCATGGGTGACGCCTCCTTGCGTGGCAGGATGTCGCACCGGCCGCGCCGCAGGCCGGGATTTGATCTGGATCATGTTGTCCCGCGCCCGGCGGGTTCACGAAGCCGTCATACATCGTGAAAGGAGTCACATGATGAAAACGCTTTGCATCGCCGCCGCCGCCGCTTTGGCGCTGGCTGCGCCCGTTGCCGCGCAATCGGCGGGCGAATGGACGCTTGGGTTCGGGATCGGCGGCGTTCAGCCGAAAAGCAATAACGGCACCGTCGCCGGGGCAACCCTGGACGTGGGCAACAATACGCGCCCGACCATCACCGCCGAATATTTCATCCGCGACAATCTGGGGGTCGAACTGCTGGCCGCCACGCCCTTCAAGCACAAGGTCAGCCTTGGCGGCGCGGAAATCGGCACCGTCAAGCACCTGCCGCCCACGCTGTCGCTGAACTGGCACGTCGAGACCGGCACCCAGTGGAAGCCCTTCGTCGGCGTCGGTGTCAACTTCACCACCTTCTTCAGCGAGAAATCCCCGCTTGGCGATCTGAAGCTGAAAAATACCTGGGGGCCGGCGGTCAATCTGGGCACCGATTACTGGATCAGCGACAAGGCCGCGATCCGCGCCAATGTCCGCTGGATCGGCATCAAAAGCGACGTCCATCTGAACGGCACCAAGGTCGGCGAAGCCAGGATCGACCCGGTGGTCTGGGGCGCATCCTATGTGATGAAGTTCTGATCCCGCAGGATCGGGACCACGGGGGACAGCAAGGGGGCGCAT
This sequence comes from Paracoccus sp. (in: a-proteobacteria), assembly GCA_030538515.1. GTDB lineage: Bacteria > Pseudomonadota > Alphaproteobacteria > Rhodobacterales > Rhodobacteraceae > Paracoccus. The sequence continues at coordinate 1,752 of JAUNTV010000359.1, read as the reverse complement.
CACCGCGATGCGCCCCTTTTTGCGCGCAAGGGCAAAGGCCGCCGCCCCGCCACAGCCCGCCGCCGCCACGGTTTCCGAAAGCGGGCGGGCCTTCTTGTCCTGCGGGCTGCGGCGGCGCTTCATCAGCGGATATTGTCCTACCTCTGATACACACGCAGCGCCTGACGCGCGGTTTCCCGCAACAGGCAATCGGCCCGTGCCTGATCGGGCGTCCTGCCGGCATCCGGCTGGCCCGCCTGCCAGTTGCAGGTGGAATCGCGATAAGCGATCCAGTCACGCTGCATCGCCTGAAGCAGCCTGTCGGGCGCCATTTCGGCGGATATGCCCGAGGCGGTCATGTCCTCCTTTATCCCGCGGGCCTCATCCGTCACGGCCTGATAGCTGTCATTGAGCAGCCGGTCCCAGTCGTCGTAACCTTTCTGATCACAATCTTCCACGACCGGGGTTCTATACCGGGTTGCGGTCGCGCAGATATCCGGCTCTTGCGATCCCTGCAAACGCAGCGCCTGACGCGCGGTCTCATCCAGCATGCAGCTGTTATAGGCAAGCTGCACCATGGTCCCGCCATCCCAGGGCGCCGATTCCCACATGCAGGTCGCATCGCGGTAAGCGATCCAGTCGCGTTGCATCTGGCGCAGAGACGCACCCGCATCCCCGCCGCCCTGATCCTTGGCGCGCGCCATCAGCGCCTGATAGCTGTCGTTCAGCTGCTTGTCCCAGAAATCATGTTCCTGACCCATGCATTCGACCATGCCCACGGTCGTCTCGCCGCCGGGAAGCGCCATGCAGGCGCGCGCGGCCAGCCAGACGCAGGCGCTGTGATCGGCCCCCGGAGCCGCCGCGTCCATGCAGGATTGAACCGCGCCCAGATCGGCCTTTGGCCCGCCATCCGTCTGCGCAAGGGCGGGGGCAGCCGTCAGTGCCGCCGGAAGTGCCAGCCCGCGCAGAAGGACCCCCGCTGCTTTCCAATTCATCATCACGAACCTCTCTCCGAACATCTCCGATTGCAAGAAAACCCGAACCTCCGCCGAAAATCAAATGACAACGCCGCGCGGGTCAGTCGCGCCCGCCACTGCCAAAGCGGGTTTCCAGCCAGATCACGCGCTCTGCCGTCAGTTCCAGCCAGCAGCGCAGCCCGTCCGGCCCCGCGCCGGTGCCGCCGTAATAGCCGGCCTGAACCAGTTCGCAGGTGGATTGCCGAAAGGCCAGCCAATCGGCTTGCGATGCCTCAAACGCGGGCAATGCGGGATCGGCGCGGTCCAACGCCTTGATCCCGGCATCGGCGGCTTCGATATCCGACGCAATGACCGCCAGCCACGCGGCCATATCGTCTTCCCACTGGCCCAGTTCATGGGACAGGCAGGCGCCCATGCCCGCCGTGGTCTTGCCGCCCGGCTGGCCGATACATTGCGCGGCCCCGACCCCGATACAGGCCCTGATGCCCGCCGCGCCATCCGCTTCGGCCAGACAGGCGGTCAGCAGACCCGCATCATAACCCGTATCCTCATCCGCCGTTGCAGGCGCGGCGATCAGCGCCGCAATCGCAACGAACCGCATCATGCCCCCGCCCCAGCCATCAATTCGCGCCCGATCAGCATGCGGCGGATTTCCGATGTGCCCGCGCCGATCTCCATCAGCTTGGCGTCGCGGAAGAGCCGGCTGACCACGCTGTCATTCAGAAAGCCCGCCCCGCCCAACGCCTGCACGGCCTGATGGGCCTGAACCATCGCCTGTTCCGACGCGTAAAGCACC
>JAUNTV010000017.1:10369-20781 GCA_030538515.1 Paracoccus sp. (in: a-proteobacteria) | reverse complement strand
GCTTCGAGTTCATGTAACGCTGAAGATTGGCCAGATGCTGGCGCGCCTCAAGCAGTTTTTTCAGCGCCGGGATCTGCTTGGCCACGGCGGCGGGGTTGAAGTCATCCATGGACGAGAAGTTCAGCTGAACACCCAGCCGCCCTTCGCCCCCGCCGACCTTGTTGTCGACGTTGAAGCTGATGCCCGGCGCGATGCTTTTCATGTAATCATCCAGCGTCGCGGCGGTCACATCGACGAATTCGCGTTCCTCCATGGCGGGCTTGTCGACCGCGGACGCATTCCCCGACAGGTCCGACATCACCCCCAGCACGAAGGGCAGTTCGACCATCTTTTCGGAATCATAAGGATCTTCGTATGAAATATTGACCCGCGGCGGGCGGTTACGCTTCAAAAAATCAGTAGACTTGTCAGATGCCATCTTACTTGGTCCTCCGGTTGCGTCAAACAACGCAATTTTATCCTCAGAGTCAATGCAGGAACGTCCCGCAGCCTATGCTGCGCGCGCCTAACCTTCACCCTGCTTCACTTGTGTTGCAATCAATTCCGCCACAATAGCGTCAAAACGTTTCGTTAACATGTCACGAGCTTTCGCCAGCAGCAAGGGGACGGGGCTGGCCGGTTCGTTTTGCGTGTAATAGGCCTCGACGCCCAGAAGGCAGGCGACCAGCCCGCCCCGGTCACTGATCGCGGGCAGTGCCGCCAATGTGATCCCGGCGGGCTGGGGCCGGGTTTCCAGCCCGGCATCGCTCAGCACTTTCAGCCGGTCCATCGGCAGCGCAAAGGGGCTGCCATGCCCGATATTCAGGATCGCGCCCCCCGCCTGCGCTGGCAGCAGGGTTTCCAGCGCCCGCACCAGAGGCGCGCCGACCAGAAGCCGCGCCTGCGTGACCAGAAGAAGCGAAGGCGATGACGGCTCGCGTTCGGCCAGCCAGCTTTCCGCCCGCTGAAGCGCGGCGAGCGCCGCCGCGCGGTCAGCCAGGCGCGGCACATCGGCGGCAGGCGGCGCGGGCACCGCCGCCAAGGGCGCGCCGGTGCCGGTGGGGGCTGCGGGATCGGCCACCGGCTCGGCCAGGGGGGCGGCGGCGGGCGCGGCCTCATCCGCCGACCAGCCCGGCAGATCGGGCCGGGCCGCCGCGATCATCGCCTGCATATCGGCCACCGCCGTGCGCAGCGCGCCCAGATCGGGCGTGAACCGGGCCTGGGGATGGCTTCCGGCCAGATGCATGATCTGGTGCAGCGCCTCGGCCAGCCGCGACAGGTCATCCTGCACCTTCTGCAAGGCCGGGCGCATGGCATCGGCACGCAGTGGCCCCAGCACATCGCCCGCGCTTTCCAGCCCCTGTTCCGAGCCACGCGCATCCGCCCGCCCCGTCGCCACCATATAGCGCCGCAGCGTCACATCGGCCTGCGCCACCACCGGCACATGCAGAAGCGGCATGATCACCGTGGGCTGCGTGCTGAGCGCCTCGATCGCGGCGCGCCGCTCGGCGGCACCGCCATCCATGCGGGGGTGGACCTCAAGGGGCCAGATCTCCATCAGCCGCGCGGTCTGGACCACGGCATCGGCGAATTCCCCGATCCGGCCCGAAAGAATCGCAAACCGCGCCAGAAGGCTGGTCAGGCGCAGATCGCGCGAACGTTTCAGAAGATCGCTGATGGCGCGGGATTCGGCTGCGAAATCAATCGATTTCGGGTCAAAGATGCGATCCTCGCTGCCGTCGGGGGCAAGGCCGGGGGTGAAGTAGCGTTCGGGCAGACGGGCCTCGGCCTCGAAATAGTAATCGACGAAATCCGCATCGTCCTGGCGCTCAAGGTCCGGGCCGCAGGGCGGATCGCTGTCCACCGGATCGGTCAGCCATTCAAGTTTCATGCATGCCCCCTGTCCCTAGATCCCGGTATCGCCTGCCGCATCGGCTGCGCGGTAAGCCTGCGCGAAAAGGCGGATGAATTCATCAAGAATGCCGTTTTCATGCGCCGCCTTGGCATCCCAGAGCGCGACATAGGCTTCCCATGCCCGCGCCTTCTTCTGCCCGGTCAGCCCGCCCTTGGCCTCGGCCTCGATACGGCCCGGATCGAGATCCTGCAAAAGCTCGGCCAAAGCCGGCTGAAGGGCGGCGAAAAGCGCGCTTTGATGGCGGGCGAGATCGGCAAGCGCGCCGTCATAGCCCTCGGCCCCGGTCATGAAACCGGCGCGCGGGCGCAGGAAGGCGGCCTCCAGCGCCTGCTCGGCCGAGGGCAGGAATTTCAGCGGGTTGTTATCGGTCGCGCCGCGCATCGTGCGCTCACCCGCGCGGGTGAAATGGCGCGCGCTGGAACGGTCGCGCAGCCCCGCCATAAGCCGCGCGGTGGTCGCGGCCATGGCCTGACCGAGACGCTCGGCCAGGGCTTCACCGTCGACCCCTTCGGCCAGTTCGGCGGAAAGGCCCGCGCCACGGCAGAAGGCAAGGACGAAATCCGCGCCCGAAGCGCCCGTCGCCTGCGGCGGCGCGGGATGAGGCGCGGGGGTGGCTTGCGGGGGAACCGGCCCGGACGCGGATGGCGCATCCGGCGCGGGCGGCAAGGGCGCGGGCGCAGGTTCGGGCCGGGGTTCGGCGGGCGCATCAAAGGGCGATGCCCCTTGCGGCGCGGTCGGAAAAGCCACGAAATCGCCGGCGAAATCGTCATGCCGGGCGGCGGTTTCCACCGGCATCGGGTTCACCGGCTCGAACCCGCCGGGCACCGCCCATGGGTCTTCATCCGCCGGCAGATCGGGGGCGGCGGCCCCGACATCATAGCGCGGCAGCGATCCGGGCTTCATGCCGGGCTGCGCGGCGGGCGCATCCAGAAGCGCCACGATGATATATTGCCCGACCTGAAAGCGTTCGCCATGGGAAAGCTGATGCGCCCCGTCCAGCCGGTGGCGGTGCCCTTGCAGGAAGGTGCCGTTGGTCGATCGGTCATGCAGCCAGTAATGCCCGCCTTGCGGGATGACATCGAAATGATGCCCCGAGATATGCCGGCTGGCATCGGGCAGCACCCAGCCCATCCCGGCATTACGCCCCGCCTGCAACCCCGATGCGGGCACCGAGACGCTGACCGGCCCGCCATCGTCCAGCACGCTGAAATTCTCGATCTGAAGCGTCAGGCTCATCTTGGATCAATACGCCCTGAACAGGGTTTCCGCCATATCAAGGAAGCGCGCCAGATAAACCGGCCGCTCGCGCAGCCCGGCGCGCGCCAGGCAGGACAGCACCGCCGAATTGATCGCAACCGGGGTTTTATGCGCGGGCGATGGCTCGGGGTCATTGGGCGCAGGACCGCCCGCCGCCCATCCCACCGACAAGGCCAGCAGCACCGAGGGCGTGCGCATCGGCGCCCAAAGCGCCTCACGCATGATCGCCTGACGCCGCGTGGTCGATGGCCCGTTCAGCCAGTCCGAGACCCGGTGCATCATCGGACGCTCGGCAGGGTCGAGATGATCGGCCATCATGCGCAGGCATTCATAGCCCCAGCCGACCGCGGGCACGGGAAGGGCGGCGAAGGCGGTGAAGGTCACGGCTTCCTCGGGCGTGGTCGAGCCGCGCAGCCGCATCAGGAACTGCAAGCCGTTTTCGTCGTCGCGCGGGCGATGCTTGACCAGCTCCCCAAGCCGGGGCAGCGCCGCGAACAGATCAGCCGGAATGTCCGAGCGCAGGGTGCGGCGCGGCGGGCGGGTGATTTCCTGTTGGTCTGCGGCGGTCATCTTGGCTTGGGCAATCGGGTCACGGATAAAATGAACTTGGGCGGCTGTGGCCCGCAAATTGCCGCCTGTGGCCGCGAAGTCAAGTCGAAGCCGGAATTTCGGGGCAATCGGGCATCAGCCCGCCGGCTGTCGGGCGTCTTTCATCAGCCCCGCCCGCCCCTCCCCCTTGGGGTCGGGACTGGCGCGGTCCCGGTCCGGGCGCGCGCGGGGGGCATCAGCGCCCTGATTGCGGGGCGCTGAGCCATGTCATGCGGCGCGGGGTGCCAGCGTGATGCGGTTGCCCCAGGGGTCGGTCAGATCCGCCGCTTGGCCCGCCATCATCGCGGGATCGACGGAAAGGGTCAGTTCCGCCAGCCCCGCCGCATCCCTGCTGCGCGGCCCCGCCCCCCGGCTTTGCCAGATATTCGTCGCCAGATGGTGGTGATACCCACCCGAGCCGTAGAAGCTGGCACCCGGCGCACGCGCGGCGATATCGAAGCCAAGGACACGGTTATAGAAAGCCTCGGCCCCGGCGATATCGCCCACCTGAAGGTGGACATGCCCGATCACCGTGCCTTCCGGCGCGCCTTGCCACAGGCCCGGCGCACGCGCGAGTTCGGGCAGGTCCATCGCCCGGTTCGACATGCGCACCATATCGCCGTCATATGTCCAGGCACTGCGCGGTCGGTCGGTGTAGATCTCGATCCCGTTGCCCTCGGGGTCGTGCAGATAAAGCGCCTCGGACACAAGGTGATCGGCCGCCCCGTCAAGGCGCAGGCCCTGCCCCGCCGCATGGGCCAGCCAGCGGCCCAGATCGTTGCGCGCGGGCAGCAGAAAGGCGGTGTGATAAAGCCCGGCCTCTCGGGGAAGGCTGCGCGCGAACGGGTCGGCGCGCAGTTCCAGAAGCGCCAGATCGCCCTGCCCCAGCAGGCGGCTTTCCCCGTCACGGCGGATCTCGTTCAATCCGATCACGCTTTGGTAGAAATCACCCACCCGCTGAAGGTCACGCACCGTCAGCGCCACGCCAGAGACCATCATCGGAGCATCGGCAGTCGACATCTTCTTTCTCCTTCCCAGAGGGGGTCAGTCTTTCGTCACCGCATGGGCACCACCGCCCAGAAGCGCCTGCACCAGCAGCGTCACCGCCCAGAATGCAGGGTATTCCCAGCCGCCGCCTTCATTGTTGAACCAGAAGCCGTTACCGCCATGGGCCAGAATGGCAGCCCCCAGAAGCACCGGCACCAGTGCCAGCGCGACAAGGCTGGTCTGAAAGCCGATGATCAGCGCGATCCCGCCCAGAAGCTCGGCCGCGATGGTCAGATAGGCGAAAAAGCCGGGCAGCCCGAGCGAGGCGAAGAAGCCCGCCGTGCCCGAGGGCGTAAAGACGAAAATCTTCAGCCAGGCATGGGCCAGAAACAGAAGGCCAAGGGTGACACGCAGGATCAGCGCGCCGTAACGACCGGCTTCAACCGAGCCGAAGCCGAATTTTTTCAGAAGGTTATCCATAGGTCTTTCCATGTTTTTCAGTTCGTCGGGGGGAAGATAGGGCATTGCGCTATCTGCGATAATTGGCACAATCATTGAAATACTATCGCCAATATGGGGATAATCGCCATGGAACAGATCCAGACGCTCCGCGCCTTTCTGGCGGTGGCCGACAGCGGCGGTTTCACGGCGGCGGGCAAGGCGCTTGGCCTGTCGAACAAGCTGGTCGGGAAATATGTCGCCGCGCTTGAAGCCCGCCTTGGCCAGCCGCTGTTCTATCGCAGCACCCGCGCCGTGTCCCTGACCGCCGCGGGCGAGGATTACCAGCCCCATGCCCGCAGGATCCTTGCCGCCTGGGACGAGGCCGAGACCGCCTTCGCCACCCGCGACGGCAGCCTTTCGGGGCGGCTTCGGATCAGTTGCGGCACGACGCTTGGCGCGCTTTTCGTCGCTGACGCCTGCCAGCAATTCCTTGAGACGCACCCCGCGATGCGGGTCGATCTGCATCTCAGCGACGGGCTGACCGATCTGGCGGCGGGCGGGTTCGACCTGGCGCTGCGCATCGGCGTGCCGCGCGATTCCAGCCTGAGAATGCGCCGGATCGGGCAGACCATGCCCCGGATCGCGGCCAGCCCGGATTATCTGGCGCGCCACGGTCGGCCCGACCATCCCGGCGATCTGGCCAGCCATCACGCCATTCTCGATCTGAACGAGGACAGCCCCGGCCGCTGGCCCTTCCATGGACCCGACGGCGAAGCCCTGTCCGTTCTGGTGCCCGGCGCGCTGGCGGTCAACAGCGCCAGTGTCACCATCACAATGGCCATTCAGGGCAAGGGGCTGGTGCGCGCGCCAGATATCTTCCTTGCCCCCGCCCTTGCCAGCGGCAGGCTGGTTCTGCTGCTGCCGGATTACACCAGCCCCGGCCTGCCGATCCATATCCTTAGCCATCCGACCGGCTTCCGGCAGGAAAAAATCGCCGCTTTCGGGCAATTCCTGCGCCGCCATCTGGCCCGCGTCATGACCGGCTAAGACGCCCATGGTGCCCGCCCGCCGCGCCCGCTATAGTCGCGCGCATGGACCCGACGCCCCTTCGCATGCCCATGGTGACTGTAGTTCTTCTTTGGCTCGCGGGGCTGGGGGCGGCGGCGCAATTCGCCAAGATCGGCGTGCCTTTTAGCGAATTCGGGGCGCTTTTCCCCGGCGCGGGCACAAGGATCGGCTGGCTTTTGTCGCTGATCAGCCTGCTTGGCGCGGGTTTCGGGCTGATCGGCGGGGTGATGGTGACGGGGATCGGGGCGCGGCGCGCGCTGATCGGGGCGCTTGTTCTGGGCGGTGTGATCTCGGTCCTGCAATCATGGCTTTTCGGGGCCGGGCTGGGGCCCTTTCTGATCACCCGCGTGGCCGAGGGGCTTTCGCATCTGGCCATCGTCATCGCCGCGCCGACGCTGATCGCCCAGATCGCGCCCCTGCGGCTTCGGGGGTTCTCGATGGCGCTCTGGTCGACCTTTTTCGGGGTCAGCTATGCGCTGATGGCCTGGCCGGGGATGGAATTCATCGCCAGCCACGGGATCGGCGCGCTGTTCCGGCTGCATGGCGCATGGATGATCCTTCTGGCGGGCGCATTGGCACTGGCCCTTCCACGGGCGGGCCGATCCGAACCTGTGCAGATGCCCGCCCTGTCCGCGATCAGCCGCGATCTGCGCCGCGCGCTTGGCTCGGCCCGGATCGCGGCACCGGGCTATGGCTGGTTCTTCTATACGCTGAGTTTCGTGTCCCTGCTGGCGATCCTGCCCGTGCTGATGCCCGAGGGGCGGCGCGATCTGATGGCGGGGCTTCTGCCGCTGCTCAGCATCACCGCCAGTCTGGGGCTGGTGCCGCTGGCGCTTTTGCTGCTCGCGCCGGTCATGCTGGTGGTTCTAGGCTATGGCATGGCGGCGCTTGGCGCGGTGCTGATGCTGGCCATCGGGCCTCTGCCCGGCGCGCTGCTGATCTTTCTGGGCCTTGGCATCGTGCAGGGTGCCAGCTTCGCGGCGGTGCCCGCCCTGAACGAGCGCGCCCAGGATCGCATGCTGGCCAATGGGCTGATGGCGCAGAGCGGCAATCTGGGCAATCTTGTCGGCACGCCCCTTTTGCTGTTCATGACCGCAAAGGCGGGGCTTCCCGCACTGGTCGCGACCATTCTGGCCGGTTATCTGATTGCCATCCTGATCCATTCCGAACTGGGCAGGCGGCGCGCGGAACGCAGCCGCCTGCCCTGAGTGCGAAGCCGGGATATGGATATTTATGGACAGAAGAAGCCGGTAACGCGGGGTCAATGCGCCTCGCGCTCGGCCCAACCGGCGAAGATGCGTTCAAGGGCGACGACACCATAATAAAGCACGATCCCCAGAAAGGCCAGGGCGATCAGCACCGCGAACATCAGCGGGTAGTCGCTGTTGGTCTGCCCCGACAGAAACAGCGCCCCCAGCCCGCGCCCGTGGGGCGAGACGATCTCGACCAGATTGGTGCCGATGAAGGCCAGCGTGACCGAGACCTTCAGCGCGCCGAAGAATTCCGGCAGCGTCTTGGGCAGCGCGATCTTGCGGAAGATGGTCAGTTTCGAGGCACCAAGCGCGGCAAGGATATCGTTATATTCCGGCTCCAGCGTGGACAGGCCGATGCCGACCGAGACCGCGATGGGAAAGAACGAGATCAGAAAGGCCATCAGCACCGTGTTGAAATCATGCTGGCCGATGAAGATCAACGCGATGACGGGAACCAGGGTCGCCTTGGGAATGGCATTGAAGCCGATAAGCAGCGGGTAAAGCGCCTGCCGGGCGGTTCTGGAAAAACCCATCACCATGCCCAGAAGCGTGCCGAAGACCACCGCCAGCGCAAGCCCCAGCACCGTGCGCCACAGCGTCTGCCAGCCCATGTCAAGGAACATATGGCGGAATTTCCAGAAGGCCGCCGGCAGGTCCGAAGGTGCCGCCATCTTGTAGCTCGGCCAGCCGTTGACCCGGACAATGAGTTCCCAAAGCGCCAGAAACACCGCGATGGCGGTCAGCGGGATGGCGATTTTCTGAAACCTTTCCATCAATGCGCCCCTTCCTGGCCGGTCCCGTCGCGGCCCTGCGCGATGCGGATCTGGTCGCGCAATTCATGCAGCATATCCACCGCGTGCGGTTCATAGAGAATGTCGATCGTGCGGTCAGCGGGCAGGTCCACATCCAGCACGAATTGCTTGCGCGCGGGCCGCCCCGACAGCACCACCACCTGATCGCCCAGAAACACGCTTTCGCGCAGGTCATGGGTGATCAGAACGGCGGTGAAGCTTTCGGCCTCGCGCAGATCGCGCATCGTCTGCCACAGGTCTTCGCGGGTGAAATTGTCAAGCGCGCCAAAGGGTTCGTCCATGATCAGCACGCCTGGCCGATGCACGAGCGAGCGGCACAGGCTGGCGCGCTGGCGCATGCCCCCCGACAGTTCGGACGGGCGCTTGCCCTCGAACCCCGTCAGTCCGACCATCTCCAGCAGGTGCATCGCCCGCGCGCGCGCCTGCGCTTTCGGCATCGAGGGCGCGACGATTTCCAGAGGCAGCATGACATTTTCAAGAATGCTGCGCCATTCCAGCAGGACCGGGTTCTGAAAGGCCATGCCCACGGTCTTGCGCGGCGTCGTCACCCTTTCGCCGGCCAGCCAGACCTCGCCGGAATCGGGTTTCATCAAGCCCGAGATCAGCCGCGTCAGCGTCGATTTTCCGCAGCCCGAGGGGCCGACCACGGCGCAGAACTCGCCCTCGGGCACGTCGATATCAAGCCCGTCCAGCACCGGAAGCGGCCCGTGGCGTGTCCGGTAAGCATGGGACACACCTTTGATATGGATAAGATTTTTCATGTCGTCACCAGAAGACAGGGCGCGACCAGGGGGCCGCGCCCTTGCCGGTTCACTGAAGCTTCAGGCTGTCGGCATCGGGCAGATAGGAGGCGTCGAAGTAAAGCACCGCCTCGGGTTCGCCGGTGAAATCATAGACCAGTTGCATCTGTTCGATGGCCAGGGCGAAACGCTGAGGGTCGATATTGCCCATGCCATGTTCCTTCACGTAATCGGTCAGCACATTATCCGAGACCGAAAGCCCGAAGCGGCGCAGTTCCAGCGCCTGATCGGCGGCGGGGTTTCTGGTGGCCAGCGTGGCCACGGCGGCTTCGGGGTCGGCGATGGCCTCGCGCCAGCCCTTTGCGGTGGCGCGGATGAAGCCGGTCACGGCATCAGGGTTGGCACGGGCGAAATCGGTGTTGACGATGATCGCATTGCCGTAAAGCGCCACCCCGTAATCGGCCATCAGCAGAACCGAGATGTCATCGGCGGGCACGCCAAGGCGTTCCGTCGACAACGACGAGGTAAAGGAGAACCCGGTGACGGCGGCGACCTTGCCTTCGGCAAGCATGGGTTCGCGCACGGGGAAGCCGACCGGATCGACGGTGATCTGCGTCATGTCCAGGCCCTGTTCAGCGGCGAAGATGGGGAATTGCGCCCATGCCCCGTCAGGCGGCGGCGCGCCAAGCACGCGGCCTTCCAGATCCTTGGGTTCGCTGACACCAAGCGATTTGCGCCCCACCACCGAGAAGGGCGGCTTGTCATAGACCATCATCACCGCAGTCACCGGCGCGCCGGGGTTCTGGTCAAGGAATTTCATCAGCGAGTTGATATCGGTAAAGCCAAGCGGAAACGCCCCCGTCGCCACTTTCGGGATCGCATCCAGCGAGCCGTTGCCCTCGGCGATCTCGACGGCCAGCCCTTCATCGGCGTAAAACCCCCTGTCGATGGCCAGCGTATAGGGGGCGGCGGGGCCTTCGAATTTCCAGTCGAGCGTGAAGGGGACCCTGGTCTGGGCCAGAGCAGGGCCGGCGATCAGGGCGATGAGACCCGCGGCGGCAAGGCGGGACAGGGCGAGATTCTGCATTCATGGCTCCCTTGTTGGTCTGTTATGGCGTCATTTTGTGCGGCTTTGCCTGCGGCGGAAAGACCGCCGGAGCCGCCGGAGGCCCGCGCCATGGGCAATTCCGGCCGATGCCGAGTATGTGGGCAGGCCATGCCCCTGTAAAGCCTAAGGATTGGGCAGGGCGGGAATGACGACATCGGGCACCGGGCGGGGGTCTTCATTCCAAAAAAAAAAAAAAAACAAAAACGCCCCCCCCACCCGGAGTTTAGGGTTATACTGGGGGACGCCCCACCCCCCCCCGCCGGC
>JAUNTV010000017.1:3552-10359 GCA_030538515.1 Paracoccus sp. (in: a-proteobacteria) | reverse complement strand
ACGGGTATTGACGTGTGATCCGGTGCTCCGACCGACGCCCCAGAGCGGGCCGCAAGGCCGGGACTGGATATTTATGGACAGAAGAAGCCGCAGCCCCGCCCCCTTGCGGCGGGGTGATCAGAGGCGCAGCCCTTCGGCATCGAACCAATGCGCATTCGCCGGATCATGGGTAAAATGCAGCGTCTCGCCCCGTGCGAAATGCAATTGGCCGGGCCGCAGCGCCAGAACCGGCGTGCCATCGGGGGTGCGAGCGTGGATCAGGGTTTCCGCGCCCAGGCTCTCGATCATCTCGACGCGGGTTTCGATCCCTGTTTCGCCAAGGTGCAGATGCTGGGGGCGGATGCCCATGCTGCCGCCATCGGGGCGGGGCAGGAAATTCATGCGCGGCGCGCCGATGAAGCCGGCCACGAAGCGGTTGGCGGGGCGGTTGAAGAGGTTGAGCGGCGTATCGACCTGTTCGACCACGCCGCCGCGCAAGACCACGATACGGTCGGCCAGGGTCATTGCCTCGATCTGGTCATGGGTGACGTAGATCATGGTCTTGCCAAGGCGCGCGTGAAGGGCGGCCAGTTCGGCGCGCATCGCGCCCCTCAGTTCCGCATCGAGATTGGACAGCGGTTCATCCAGCAGGAAGGCCGTCGGCTCGCGCACGATGGCGCGCCCGATGGCCACGCGCTGGCGCTGACCGCCTGAAAGCTGGCCGGGGCGGCGGTCGAGAAGGGGCGTGATCTCCAGCATCCGGGCGGCATCGGCGATGCGCGATGCGATCTCGGCGCGCGGCATGCGGATGTTTTCCAGCCCGAAGGACATGTTCTGGCGCACCGACATATGCGGGTAAAGCGCGTAGGACTGGAACACCATGGCCAGCCCGCGATCGGCGGCCGAGCGGCGCGTCACATCCTGCCCGTCGATCAGGATACGCCCCGATGTGGGCCGGTCCAGCCCCGAGATCAGCCGCAGAAGCGTGGATTTCCCGCAGCCCGAGGGGCCGACGAAGACTGTCAACTCGCCTTCGGGCAGTGTCAGCGAGACATCCCGGATCACCTCGACCATGCCGAATGAGCGGCGGATGTTTTCAAGCTCGATCATGCCCATTACTTCAACCCCGTTCCGGCGATCCCGGCTGTGATGAACCGTTGCAGGAACACAAAGACCAGCACCACCGGGATCATCGCCACGACCGTCATGGCAAGGATATAGTGCCATTGCACGTTCAGTTCGCCCGCATAGGTGTTCAGCCCGATTTGCAGCGTGTAAAGCTCCTTGCGCGAGAGCACCACGAGCGGCCACAGAAAGTCGTTCCAGCGCCAGACCACCGAAAAGATCGCCAGCACCGCAAGCGCCGGTGCCGACAGGGGCAGCACGATGCGCCAGTAGATCTGCCATTCCGAGGCATGATCCATCCGCGCCGCATCCAGCAGCTCATCAGGGATGGTCAGCATGTATTGGCGCAGCAGGAAGACGCCCGTGGGCGTGGCCACGGTGGGCAGGATCACCCCCCAGAGCGTATTCATAAGCCCGGTCGCCGCCACCACCGAGTAAAGCGGCACGAGGATCACCGAAAGCGGCACCATCAGCGTGGCGATGATCAGCAGCATCACCGCGTTGCGGCCCCGGAAGTCGTATTTCGACAGCGCGAAGGCGGCCATGGAGTTCGTCAGCAGCGTGATCACCGTGGCCATGAAGGTCACGAAGACCGAATTGCGCAGGAACAGCAGAAAGTCGAAATGCATGAAGGGCTGGGTGTAGTTCTCGGTCGCGAAGCGCAGTTCGCGCAGGGCCTCGCGTTCCGAGATATTGACGCGCAGGGGCTCGGCCTCGGGCGCGGAAGGGTCGATCATCTGGGCCACGATGCCGACCCGGCGCAGTTCGGCCATGGTCTTGACGGTGCCATCTTCCAGCGTGACCTGAAACAGCGGCCTTTGTGCGCCGTCGATTTCGGTGGTTTGCTGGGAATAGGGCAGGATCGTGGGCGGAAACTCGGCCAGACCGGCCGGGGTCTTGAAGCTGGACAGCACCAGCCAGACCGCGGGGCCGAACATCAGGATCGTGCCGGAAATCAGCCAGAGCCAGGTGGCGATATCGCTCCAGTGCCAGCCGCGCCCGTCGCCCGTGCGCCCGCGTCTTGCGAAAAGCCAGCGCATCAGCGCTTCCCCCCTGCCCGCTGGCTGAGCCAGAGCTGCACCAGCGTCAGCACCACCAGAACCCCCGCCATGAGAATCGAGGCAGCCGCCGCAAGCCCCGGATTTCGCAAGAGATTGGCGAAGCCGACCTCGTAGATATATTGCGTGATGAACATGGTCGATGTGCCCGGACCGCCGCCGGTCAGAACATAGGCCTCGTCGAAGATCTGCACGGCGCGGATCAGCGCCAGCACCAGCACCACCAGCAGATTGGGCATCAGAAGCGGCAGGGTGATGCGCCAGAAGGTGCGCGCGCGCGATGTGCCGTCCATCTCGGCGGCCTCGTAAAGATCGCGCGGGATGGCTTGCAGCCCGGCCAGCAGGATCAGCGTGTAAAAGCCCATATGCGCCCAGACACTGACCCCCACGGCCGCCGCGAAGGACCAGAAGCGGTCGGTCAGCCAGTTCACGGGTTCCAGCCCAAGTTCGACCATGCCAAGATTGGCCAGCCCCTGACGCTGCAGGATCCATTTCCAGATCAGCCCCACGACCACCGGGCTGAGCAGGACCGGAAAGAAGAACATCGCCCGCCAGAAGGCCTTTGCGGGGATCGCGCGGTTCAGGATCAGCGCGGTGATCATCGCCGCCAGCACCATCAGCCCCACCTGAAACAGCACGAAACGCGCCGTATTCCAGACCGCGATCCAGAACATGTCATCGCGGCAGCTTCGCGGGCGCAGGTGATTGTCGCAATCCAGCAGCCGCGCGTAATGGGCCAGCCCGATATCGGGGCGGTCGGCCAGAAAGAACTCGACCCCGCCGGTGGTGGAATAGGCGATGTTCATGCCAAGCGGGACCAGCACGAAAATGGTGAAGATCGCCATGTTCGGCAGAAGGAACAGGGCGATCATGCCGCCCTGCCCGGTCAGGCGCTGCCAGAGCCGCAGAGGCACGCCGATCAGCCCCGCAAGCCAGCGCAGGGGGGCGGTGATGATCTGCGCCACGCCCCCCGTCATGCTTATTTGCCCGCGTCCGCAGCGGCGACCTGTTCGGCGATATCGGCATCGATCCGCGCGAAGATATCGGCCACGGGCATTTCACCGGCCATGGCCTGGCTGATGCGGTTGACCATGCCACCATAAACCGCATTGGCATAGCGCCATGCCGGCATCGCATTGGCTTCGGGCAGGATCTCGCCAGAGGCAGCGACGAAGGCCGAAAGCGCGGCCCTGGCATTGGCGTCATCGGTCTGGAAATCCAGCCCGCCGGCCTCGATCACGCCCTTATGGGCGGGCAGGAACAGCGTGCGTTCAGAAAATTCCCTGACGATTTCGGGCTGCGCCAGAAAATCCATGACCTTGCCGACATCCTCGGGGTTTTTGGTGTTCTTGTTGGCGACAAGGGCGGCACCGCCCGGCAGGCCCGAACAGCCCGCCGACCCGCAGGGCGAGCCGATGGCGACCCAATCGAAATTATCGCCGATCTTGGTGGACAGGTTGGCCACCTGCCATGAGCCAGAATAATACAGCGCGATATTGGCGTTGATGAATTCATCCGCGCCCGCGCGATAGGTGGTGCCTGCCGCGCTGACCCAGACATCCTTCATATGCTGGCCGCTTTCCGTCCAGCCGACCAGCTTGGTGATGAATTCCTGCGCCGCGCCGTCCAGAGGCGCGGGCTTGCCGTCTTCGCCCACCAGCTGCGCCCCCGAGGAGATCAGCGGCCCCGTGATCCGGTGGCCCGAGCGGTCGATGACGAAGGCGGCGGGCAATTGCTGGCTTTCCTGCACCTGCGTCGCCGCCGCAACCCAGTCATCCCAGGTCGCGCCCGCGCCCGGCATCTCGACGCCGGCCTGTTCGAACAGCGTCTGATTGGCGAAACCGCCGACAAGGGTAAGCTGGGTCATGAAGCCGGGGATGATCTCGGTCCCGTCGGGGCGCATCCAGTCGAATTGCGCGCCGAAATTCTCGTTCCAATAGGCGGGATCGGCGATATAGGGGGTCAGGTCCAGCCAATGCGCGGCCTGTTCCTTCAGATTGGTGACGCGCGCGATATCGGGGCCTTCGCCCGAGGCAAGCTGGATGGGCAATTGCTCCATGATGACCTGATAGGCGACATTATCCAGCACCACCCTGATATCGGGATTGTCGGCCATGAAGCGGTTCAGCAGATCCTGCATGACCTCGCCTTCCACGCCGTCGGAATACCACATGATGCGGACCTCGCCCGCGCTGGCCGAGGCCGCGATGGCAAGGGCCGAAGCCGTCGTCATGATCTGAAGAAGTTTCATCCGTTCATCCTCCCTGAATGTCGTTGCGGCTACCCGTTGATCAGGTGCCTTTCGCCTTGGACTGTCCATTCCGCCGGGTCAAGGCTGCGCGCCTGCGTCTGGCACCGCCCGCCCGGATGGAACGTCACCGGACCATATTGCGCGTCCGTGACAAGAATGCGGCCATTCGCTTCGTCAATCAACGAAAGCTTTGCGGCGATCCCGGCCAGATTGTCCAGATCGCCGGCATCGTCGATGACGCGCAGTATCCAGCGCCCGTCGCGGCCCGCAAGGCGCAGCTCATTGCCCGCGCTGGGGCCTTCTGTCACCGGCTCCAGCGGGCCGGATGCGCTGATGATCAGCCCCGCCCCCCCGGCAATCGCCAGCGCCAGATTGCCCTCTACGCGGGTCTGATCGAAAACGCTGGCGGGAAACCACAGATGCGTAAGGTCGGGCTGGGGCGCCACGCCGTCAAAGCAGACCACCGCCAGCCCCTGATATTGCTGCACGCGCGGCACACTGGCCGAGCCGCCCCAGTAGGACGGGCGGCCATAGCCGGAATGGATCATCTCGCCGGGCTGGTTGATCCAGACCTGCGCCTGCGGGTCCGAACCGATGCGGGCATGGATCACGGTCTCCTGATAGCCCCAGTCATACCAGCGGTAATGCGCGGCGGACCCCATGGCCACCTTGCGGGTTTTCCAGTGGTAAAGCCGCGCGAAGCCGCCCTCGCCCTGGGTGAAGCACCATTCCTGACCGCCGGGCTGATCCCAAAGCGCGCGCGCGGCCAGATCGGGCAGGTCCAGCCCGTGATCGCGCAGGCAAAGCGCCAGTTGCGGCAGGCAATGGAAGCGCGCGCCGAAACTGCCCCGCCCCCAAAGCAGCCGCGCGATGGCCGAAAGTTCAAGCGTTTCGCCCGCGCGCAGGGTGTGTTCATAGCTGCGCCCCTGCGCGGCCGTCAGCACGCCCTGATGGGCGCTATTGGCCACGATCTCGATCAGGCGCGCCACGGCACGGCCTGCGCGGGCGCGGATACCGGCATCCGGTGCCAGCGCGTAAAGCGCGCATAACCCCTTGAGATCGATCGGGAAATAGGGCGCGCTGTTGAATTCTGCCATCTCGCAGGTTTCGAAATGGTCCAGCCATGCCCGAACCCGGTCCCTGCCCACCGCCGACTGATCCCGCCCCAACCGGTCTGAGCGGCGGAACCGTGCATCCGGCAGGACATGACCGGCCAGATAGGCGGCGGTATGGAACAGAAGCGCGTGGTTTTCGCTGAAATACCACTGCACGTCATTGCCCGGCTCGTCCATCCAGTAGCGATAGGCAAGGATGGTATCGTCAATCGCGGCCACGGTTTCGGGTGCAAGACCGCCTGCGTAGCGCATGCGCGACCACAAAAGCGGCACAAGCGCGAAATCCGCGCAATCCCAGCAATCGGCAATGGCGGGCAGCGCGCGCAGGATCATCGCATCCGCCGCCTGCCCCGTGGCAAGCCGCGCAAGCGCGCAGACGGTATCGGGTTCGGCCTTTTCGGCCACCGCCGCCAGCGCCTCATCCGCGCGGGCGGCAAGCGTGGCGGGGGCGGGGCCTGCGGGATGGGCGATCTCGACCCCAAGGCTGCGGCTGGCGGTGAAGCCATCCAGCGACAGGCTGACGCGGAAATGGCGGAAATCGGCGGGGAAATCGGTGGTTTCGCCCAGGACCAACCGGTTCTGGCCCGCCGCCAGCGGATAGTCGCGGGTCATGCGCTCATGCGACATGAAATCGCCCTCGATCAGCACATGGGCCTGAGCGGGGCCGGGCAAGGGCGCGGGCAGCAGGATCGAGACCGCGCCCTGCGCATAAGCGGGACGGTCGAAATGCATCGTCTCAAGCGCGGCCTCGACCGCGCGGATGCTGGCGGCGGGCGCGTCGAAAGGCAGGCCCGCGCGGGCATCGGGGCCGGCCAGATAATCAAGACGCAGAAGGAAGCGGGTGTCACGCTCGGCCAGATCATCGAAGAAGATCGCGATCTCGTTGACGCCTTCGCGCAGCATCACATCGAATTCGGCGCTGCTGCTGTAATTGCGGATATAGGGGGCCATCCAGCCCGCTTCCGCGCCGTTCACATGCAGGACCGCGCCGCCGCAGGTGGTCAGGCGCAGGCGGGCCGGGCCAGCTTGGGCGGCATCAACCACCGTGCGCGCCCATGCCGACAGCCGCGTGGGCCGGAACCAGAAACCCGAAAGATCCAGCAGGTCCTGACCGAAAGGCAGGTAATTCACCCGCCATTCGGCCTGCCCGCGCTGATCGGGCCGCCTGCCCCGGAAGCGTGCCGCGAATTCGGTGCGGCAGGGATATTCATGGGGGATGAAGTTCTTGTCCTTGGTCAGAAAGAAGAACGGGTCCATTTCGCCCTGAAGGGGCGCGTCG
>JAUNTV010000017.1:0-3542 GCA_030538515.1 Paracoccus sp. (in: a-proteobacteria) | reverse complement strand
AAGCGTTCCTCGGCCAGTGCCGAGACCTGCCAGTAGCGCAGCGCCTGCCCATGCGTCAGCTTCATCGCAAACTCCTGACCGGGACGGGGGTGACATCTTCGTAAGCCTGATTTTCGCCCGTCATCCCCCAGACGAAGGCATAAGGCCCGGTGCCCGCGCCCATATGGATCGACCATGCCGGCGAGAGCACGATATCGCCCTGCCCCACGACCAGGTGGCGGGTGTTCTCGGGCCGGCCCATGAAGTGGAAGACGCGATCCTCGGGCGACATGCCGAAATAGCCGTATGCCTCCATCCGGCGCTCATGCAGATGCGGGGGCTGGGTGTTCCAGACCTGACCATCGGGCAGATCGGTGATCCCCATCAGCAGCAGGCAGGAGGGGCCGACCTCTGGGTGGATATACATGCGCAACTGGCGGAAATTGCCGCGATCCCGGCGACCGAATTCGACCATTTTGGCCTGCGCGCGGGTAATGGCGCGGGTCGGGTGATCGGCACCCGCGGGGACCGAGTTCAGATAAAACCACGCCGGATCGGCGGGATCGTCGCTGCCAAGCGTCACGGCCTTCGCGCCGCGCCCGATGTAAAGGCAGTCGCGCGGTGCCAGGGCGAAACGCTGGCCGTCCACATCGGCCCATCCCGGCCCGCCCATATTGGCAATGCCGCCTTCCCGCGCGCTGAAGAAGAAGGGCGTGCCCAGTTCGGCCCCGTCACCGAATTTCAGCGGCTGATCCAGCGGCACCGCGCCCCCCAGGATCATCCGGTCGAAATGGGTATAGGTCATGCGGATCTGGCCGGGCTGGAACTGGCCTTCCACCATGAATTCGGCGCGCAGCCGCGCCGTTCCCATCGCGTCGATATCACCGGGCGAGGCCCCGTAGCGCTGATCCATCATGCACCCCCCTTCAGCGCCTCGACCAGTGCGAGGATCGCCAGCGATTGCCCGTAACCCGTCGGCTGGATGGGAATATCACGGTAAAATTGCAGATCATGGCCCATGCGCGTGCCGTAGCTGACGCCCGCAACCACCCCGTCCGGCCCGATCTGGCCAAGCACATAGTCAAGCGCCCGCGCGCCTGCCTGCGCGGCATCCGGCCCCAGAAGCCCAAGGCGCGCGCCCTTCATCAGCCCGTAGGCAAAGCCCGCCGTCGCACTGGTTTCGGGGTAGCTTTCGGGATCGTCCAGCAGCGTCGTCCAGGCGCCATCGGGCCGCTGCAACGGGATCAGCGCGGCCACCTGATCGCGCAGAAGGTCACGCAGGAAGGGGGCGACGGTATCGGGCACCTCGGCCAGATCGAAGACATCCAGCAGGCAGGCCGTCACCCAGGCATTGCCCCGCGCCCATCTGGCGCGCGCGAAATTATGCCGCCCCTCGAAGGTCCAGCCGTGAAACCACAGGCCGGTTTCGGGATCGGCCAGGAACTGCGCATGAACAAGGAACTGGCGCAGCGCCTCATCCACCAGATCAGGCCGCCCCGCCCCCTGCCCGTATGAGGCCAGAAACAGCGCCACCATGAACAGCGTGTCATCCCACAGCTCACCCCTGTTGAGCCGGTCCGACACGTCATGCTGGATGCCCCCGAAGGGCGTGCGCGGCGCGTCGCGCATCACCCGCCCGGCCCAATCCGCCAGCAGATCGCCATGGGCCGGATCGCGCGTTTCGCGCCACAGGATCGACAGCGCCAGCATCGGCGCGGTGGTATTGACATTCATCGCCGGAAGGCCGCGCGCCATGGCGCGTGCATACCAGTCCCGCAGCATCTGCCCGGTCGGCGCGTCACATCCCCGCGCCAGCCAAAGCTGCGCCATGCCGTAAAGCCCCACCCCCTGCGGCCATTCCCAGCCATCGAAGCTGACGTAATCGCCCGGACTTCCATCCAGATTCGGCTCATGAAAGCTGCCATCGGCGCGCAGGCTTTCGAAGCCGGCGACCAGTTTGCTTAGTGCATGTTCAAGATTGGTGCGATCTTTCATGGCACCATTCTTTCCTGCTGCCCTGAATTTGCACAATATGAAAATTTCTTGCAGACTACCCCCATGAGACCCGACGGCAAGCGCGATCAGATCACCAAAAGGGTTCGGCTGAAGGATGTGGCCGAGCGCCTCGGCGTGTCGCAGGCGACGGTTTCGCGCGCATTGTCGGGGCGCGGCTATGTCGAGGACAGTCTGGCGCGCAAGATCCGCGAGACGGCGCTGCGGCTGAACTACCCCATGCCTTCCTCGCTGGCGGGGCGGCGGGTGCTGCTGGCGGCCTCGGGCCCGGCCATGCTGGATCTCGCGCGCAGCCAGTTCAGCCTGCATGTGCTGGAAGGCGTGGCCGAACGCTGCGCCACGCTGCATATGCAGGTCGAAACCCGCCCCGTCTCATCGCTGGAGGATGAGGCGCGCCTGCTGGACGAGGCGCGATCAGACAGCGTGGCGGGGGTTCTCATGCTGACCATCGATGATGATGCGATGCTGTCGCTGGCGCGGAATTTCGCCAAGCCCGTCGTGCTGGTCAATGGGGACGACCCCGAGATGCGGCTGTCATCGGTCACGCCCTGCAACCGCTCGGCGGCGGCGATGGCGACGCAATATCTGCGCGGGCTGGGGCATCGCAGGATCGCCTTTCTGACCTGCCCGGGGCGGCGCACCATCACGCGCCGGCTCGAGGGCTGGCGCGATGCGATGGGCCAGGACGCTAGCCCTGATCTGGTGATCGAGGTGCCAGACTGGCAGCCCGGTCCCGCGGCCGGGCTGCTGTCGGCGCGGCTGGCGGCGCGGTGCGATTTTACGGCGATTCTGGCGGCGGGCGATGCACTGGCCATCGGCGCCTATCAGGCGCTTGCCGCGCATGGCCTGTCGGTGCCGGGCGATATTTCGGTGATCTCCATCGACGGGCTGCCGCAAACCCGGTTGCTGGACCCGCCGCTGACGGTGATCTCGATCCCCATGCGCGCGGTCGGCGCCGAGGCGCTGGATCTTCTGTGCAGCGCCGCCACCAGCCCCGAAACCCCCAGCCGCCGCATCGAACTGGCCTGCACCCTGACAAAACGCAACTCGACCCGCGCGGTCACGGGATCGATGGTGTAGGGGGCACCGACTTCCGCCCCCCGAAGGGCCTTCCATCGACAGCACCCACGTCAAGGCCCATGGCCCCAAAGGGGCGCAGGCACAAGAGATTGCGCATGTCATCTTGATGAAAAACAAGCAGAATCAATGCCTTTGACGACGACCACGGGAAGCCGCTCCCTTCGCGCTGACACGGGGGAATGTCACCGGATATCGGGATGGCCGTTCCATTGCCGGACATCGCCCGCCGCACCAGACGGTTGCTTGCTGACACGGCCTTTTGATGCTGGCAGCCTGCGCCAACGACAGGCCAGGGCCGTGATCCCGTATTCCACCGCGCGCAGAACGCCATCCCCGCGCGATCATAAGGCTTGTCGAAGATGCAATCTCATCGCCCGCACTCTCGGATCGATGACCCGGCCGGCTCACTCCGCAGGGTTCAGAACTGGCACCGACCCCACGCCAGCCTCGGACATCAGCCGGCCATCAGC
>JAUNTV010000358.1 GCA_030538515.1 Paracoccus sp. (in: a-proteobacteria) | reverse complement strand
CAGCCGGATCGGCGGATGACCCGCCCATTGTCCGGAAAGCCCTGATGACCGAATTTACGACCATTACCACCACCGAAGCCCTTGCCGAATTCTGCACCCGCGCCAAGACGCAGGCTTACGTCACCATCGACACGGAATTCCTGCGCGAGCGGACCTTTTATTCCAAACTCTGCCTGATCCAGATGGCGCTGCCACCGGCCTCGGGCGCGAAGGCGGAAGGGGGCGCGGCGGTTCTGCTGGACCCGCTGGCGGCGGATATCTCGCTTGCGCCGCTTTATGATCTGTTCGCCCATCCCGGCACGGTCAAGGTGTTTCACGCCGCGCGTCAGGATCTGGAGATTTTCTTCCATGACGCCGGCATCTTCCCCGCGCCGCTGTTTGATACCCAGATCGCGGCCATGGTCTGCGGCTTTGGTGAGCAGGTCGGCTATGAGACCCTCGTGCGCAAGATCGCGCGCGCCAATCTGGATAAATCCTCGCGTTTCACCGACTGGTCGCAGCGTCCGCTTTCCAAGGCGCAGCAGGAATATGCGATTGCCGATGTGACGCATCTGCGCGCCATCTATGAATCGCTTTCCGCGCAGATCGCGAAATCGGGGCGCAGCGCCTGGGTGGCCGAGGAAATCGGCGTGCTCACCGATCCCGAGACCTATATCACCCGCCCCGAAGATGCCTGGCTGCGCGTGCGCACAAGGACCAGTTCGGCCCGGTTTCTGGCCGTGGTGCGCAAGCTGGCCGAATTCCGCGAGGCTTACGCGCAAAGCCGCAATGTGCCGCGTTCGCGCGTGTTCAAGGATGATGCGCTTGTCGAGCTGGCCTCGACCCGCCCCCAGACCGAAGCCGATCTGGGCCGCTCGCGCCTGCTTCTGCGCGAAGGCCGCAAGCCCGAGATCGCCCAGGGCATCCTTTCCGCCGTCAAGGCCGGTATGGAAGATCCCGACCCGCCGCGCCCGCCTGCGGCCGAAAGCAACCCGCCGGGCAACAGCGCGCTTGGCGAATTGCTGCGCGTGCTTCTGAAAGCCAAGGCCGAGGCCGCCGGCGTCGCGCCCAAGCTGATCGCCAGCACGGCGGAACTTGATGCCATCGCCCAGGGCGCGCGCGATCTGCCCGCGCTTTCAGGCTGGCGGGCCGAGGTTTTCGGCACCGATGCGCTGCGCCTGGCCGATGGGCAGATTGCGCTTTCGGCTGCGGGCGGGGCGGTTCGGGTGGTCGAGCTGACATGAAGGTAACGCTGCGCGAACCCACTTATGAGGACAGCGCGCAGATCGCGCGCGTGATGCAGGACCCGCAGGCGCTTGGCTGGCTAAGCGCGCTGCCCGCGCCCGATGCCCATCAGGGCGCGATCGACTTTCACGCGCGCGCGGCCATGGCAACGGATATGTGCATCGCCGTGGACGGGAAATTCGCCGGGCTGATCCGGGATGGCGCGGATCTCGGCTACTGGATCGCGCCGGAATATCGCGGCAGGGGGCTGGCGACCATCGCCGGAAGGATCGCGATCATCCGGCATTTCGCGCAAAGCCGCGTGCCGATCAATGCCTGGCATTTCATCGGCCATGAGCCGGGGCGCAGGGTGCTGCTTCGGCTGGGGTTTCGCGATTTCAGCCAGACCATGATGGACTGGCAGGGCGGCCGGGCGCTGCCGGCGCAGGTGATGCGCCTCAGCGCCGAGGATTTCACCGCCGCGCTTGAAATCGCCACGCCGCGTTGCCGGATCAGGCCCATGCGCGATGACGATCTGGCCATGCTGCACCGGATCGCCACCCGCCCCGAGGTCGCGCGGATGCTTCTGCGCTTCGCCCCCGGCCAGAGCCTTGCCGAAAGCGAGGCGATCTTTCGCCCCGCAATGGACCCGCTGACGCGCCCGCAGCGCATGGTGATCTGGCATCAGGGGGGCGTGGCAGGCTCGATCGGGGTGTCGGGGGGTGATCTGCCCTCGGTCTTTTATTTCATCGCCCCCGAACTGGCCGGGCAGGGGCTGGCAAGCGAGGTGGTCCCCGCCTTCTGCGAGGCCGTTCAGGGCTGGTTCGCCCTGCCCGAGATCACGGCCGAAGCCTTTGCCGACAACCCCGCCTCGATCCGGGTGCTGGAAAAATCGGGCTTTCACAGGCTTGAGACCCGGATGATGCCCTCGGCCGGAAGGCCCGCCCCCGCGCCGGGCCTGGTGATGCTGCGAAGCTGAGACAGGCAGGCGCGCGACCCGCGCATGCTATCGGGGCAAGGAAGAAGATATGCGCGGTTCCGGGGCAGGTTTCTGATTGCCCGGATATTCATCCGGGGTCTTTCCCGTCAGGCGCGGCTTACCAGCGCAGGACCACCGCGCCCCAGCTCAGCCCGCCGCCGATGGCCTCGGTCACGATCACATCGCCTTGGGTGAATTTTCCGGCCTGATCGGCGACGGACAGGGCCAGCGGGATCGATGCGGCCGAGGTATTGCCGTGATCGGCCACGGTCAGCACCACCTTTTCCATCGGCAGATGCATCCGCTGCGCGGTCGCGGCGATGATGCGGGCATTGGCCTGATGGGGCACCAGCCAATCCACGTCGCTGCTGCTCAGCCCGGCCTTCCCGATGGCGCGATGGGCGGTGTCGGCCAGTTTTTCGACGGCGTGGCGGAACAGCACATTGCCCTGCATCCGAAGCTTGCCGGAATCCCCCGTGGTGGCCACGCCACCATCGACATAAAGGATGTCGCGGTAGCTTCCGTCGCTGTTGAGATCGGTGGCCAGAATGCCGCGCGTGCCCTCGGCGGCTTCCAGCACCACGGCACCGGCAC
>JAUNTV010000357.1 GCA_030538515.1 Paracoccus sp. (in: a-proteobacteria) | reverse complement strand
CCGCGCCGCCCATTCCCCGGCCAGAAAAGCGGCGAAGGCATGGATCAGATCGGGTCGCGTCATCACCTTGCCGGCCTGACGCGGGCTCAGGTAATCCTCAGGCTCGACCACCCAGACCTGCCCCGGCTCATCGGGGACGGAAACGAAGAACACCCCCTCGGCATCGCGGTCATAGATCCGCATCCGCCAGCTGAAGCGATGCCCTTCGCCCGACCACCGGATTTCGCTGTCAAACATCGCGCCGCGCACCGGCAGCATCACCTGCACCGCCAGCCAAAGCGCCATCAGCACCAGAACCGCGCGCCGCAGGGGCCGGGCAGGGGCAGGGGGCGGCACTTCACGGCACCGCCCGCGCAGCCGGTTCACCAGTTGCGAGGGCCAGTCAGGCGCGAAGAAGATCGTCGTCGCCGCAATCGTCAGCCAGGGAAAGATGCCGATATTGAAGTAGAACGCATTCGAGATGTGGAAGAAGCAATAGACCAGAAACACCGTCAGCCGCGTGCGCTTCCACAAAAGCAGGGGCGCGCCCAGAACATGCAGCGCAATCACCCCCCAGCTTGCCAGCGGAAAGAACCAGTCATGGGCGAACAGAAAGCCGAACGGGCCGGGATCAGCCGCCCCGCGCAGCCAGATCTCCAGCGGCTGACCGGCCAGCCAGTCGGGCGTCAGCTTCACCAGCCCGGCATAGATCAGCATGATCTCCATCTGGGCGCGCAGCATGAAGGGGGCGGCATAGGGCACGGTGTCGCGCCTGATATGCGGGCGCAGCCAGGCGTCCAGCGAACAGGCCCGATGCGCCGGAAGCACGGCCATCAGCGCGGCAAACAGGATCACCAGATAGAAGTGGTTCAGATATTCCACCCGGTCGAGCAGGAAGAAATAGCTGAAGATCAGCAAAAGCGCGATGCTGGCCAGACGGTAGAACAGCCCCAAAGCCACGCAAAGCGCCGCCAGCCCCATGCCAAGCCAAAGCGCGCTCAGCCATGGCGCGGGCAGGGGGGTCAGCCAGCCGAAACCGGGATAGGGGAAAAGCACCGCCGGCTCGACCCAGTAGCGGGTGATGCGCCCGTGATGGATGAACCGCCAGCAATCCCAGACCAGAAGCAGGCCGAACATCACCCGGAACGCGGCAAGCGACTGGATCGATACGGGCGCGGAAAGCGTCTTCATCACCACTTCCTCATAAGATCGGACTGGCGGAATAACGTCCGTGCTGCCACGTTATTCCGGCATGAGCATGGAAAATACAGTGATCGAGATCGTCTATGACGGCGAATGCCCCTTCTGCGCGGATTTCACCCGCATGGTGGCGCTTGCCCGCATGGGCCGGGTCGATCTGATCGATGCGCGCGGCCCCGATCCGCGCGTGGCCCTGATCGGGGCCGGGCTTGATCTTGATCAGGGCATGGCCGTGCGCCATCTGGACCGCATCTATTTCGGTGCCGATGCGGTCACGCTGCTGCTGGCGCTGTCGGCACCCACCGGCCCGGCCGGGCGGATCATGCGCTGGCTTTTCGCCACGCCGCGCCGCGCGCGCCTGACCTATCCGCTGCTCAGGGCAGGGCGGGCGCTGACGCTCAGGCTCATGGGGCGCGGGCCTTTGGCGAAAAAATGACGCGGCGCGGGAATAGCCCCGCCATCCCATGCGTATCCCCGGCACATGACCGCAACGAAAGGAGATCGGCATGCTACGCAAATTGGGAATGGCAGCGCTTCTCGTGGTGCTGGCCGGCGGTGCGCAGGCGCAGGGCAAAAGCACCGAGCGCCAGATCCGCGACCAGCTTCGCGCACAGGGCTTCTCGCAGATCGAGATCGAACGCGACGGCCGCCGTATCGAGGTCGAGGCCCGCCGTGGCCCCCAGAAGCTTGAAATGAAATACGACGCCCGCACCGGCCGGGTGATCAGCCAGACACTGACCCGTCCGGGCGACCGCCGTGCCGCGCCGCTCTGGCCCGGCGAGGGGCCGCGCCGCAGCATGCGCCATGACGACGACGATGATGGCGGCAGACGCGGCGGCAACCGGTCCAGCCGTCATGATGACGATGATGATGACGGCGGGCGCAGGGGCGGGGGGCGCGACGATAACGACGACGACGATTGAACGTCGCACCCCCGGCCATAAGGGGGACAGGCAGCGGGCCGCGCATCGCGCGGCCCGTTTTTCATGTAAATTCAATGCGGAACCGGCATATTCCTTGCCCGGTCGGTGCCCGCACGCACCTAAAGATCCGGCCCCGGTTGCGCGCAGGGCGCGGGCGCGCTCAGCAGGCCGTGGCCGAAAACCGGGTCCGGCCCGGTCTCGCCCAGATCGCGGGCAGATGCGCGCAGCCGGTCGCGCAGCGCGGCGGGGCCTAGCGTGGGTTCGGCTTCCAGCAGAAGCGCCGCCGCCGCCGTCACGAAAGGTGCCGCGAATGAGGTGCCGGTCTTGGTCCGCGCCCCGCTGATCGAGGCCGCCGTCCAGACATCGACCCCCGGCGCGGCCAGATCGATATGCGCCCCCCGCCCGGCGCGCGGATAGACCTGCGCACGCCGGTCGACCGCCGTGACCGCCAGAACCGTCTCATAAGCTGCCGGATAGGCGGCGGCGGCGCGCGGCCCGCCATTCCCCGCCGCCGCGACCAGAAGCACGCCGCCCGCCTCCAGTGCCGCGACCTTCTCGGCCAGAAGCGCGTTTTCCGGGCCGGCGAGGCTCAGATTGATGATCCGCGCCCCCTCATGCGCCAGCCAGTCCAGTGCCTCGATCAAGGCAAAGGCATCCGCGCGCTCATCCTTTCCGGCGC
>JAUNTV010000356.1 GCA_030538515.1 Paracoccus sp. (in: a-proteobacteria) | reverse complement strand
CCCGGATCAGCATATGGGCGATGCGCGGATGCGTGGGCAGGCCCGCCATTTCGCGGCCATGCGCGGTGATGCGCCCGGCCTGATCCAGCGCGCCGAGATCGCGCAGCAGCGCCCGTGCCTCAAGCATGGCGGCTTCGGGGGGCGGGGTCAGAAAGGCCAGATCACCCCCGTCGCTGCCCCAATTGGCCAGTTCCAGCGCCAGCCCGGTCAGATCGGCCACGGCGATTTCGGGGGGGGCGAAGGCGGGCAGCGCGCCTTCTTCGGCCCGCGCCCAAAGCCGGTAACAGAGACCGGGCGCGACGCGGCCGGCGCGGCCCCGGCGCTGCTCGGCCTCGGCGCGGCTGGCGCGTTCTGTCACCAGCCGCGACATGCCCGAGCCGGGATCGAAACGCGCGCGCCGCGCACGCCCCGCATCGACCACGACCCGCACCCCCGGAATGGTCAGCGAGGTTTCCGCAATCGCCGTCGCCAGCACGATCCGCCGCCGCCCGTCGGGGGCAGGCGGCGCAAGGGCCGCGCGCTGAGCCTTGAAATCCATGGCTCCGTAAAGGGGCGCGATTTCGACCGCCAGACCGGACAGGGCGGCGGCCACGCGCCGGATCTCGCCCTCGCCCGGCAGAAAGGCCAGAATGGTGCCGCCGGGGTCGTCCGCGGTCTCGGCATGGGCCTGCGCGATCAGGCGCGCGGCCTCGGTTTCCAGCCGGTGGCCGGCGGGCAGGGGGCGGGGCAGGTAGCGGGTCTCGACCGGGAAGGCGCGCCCAAGACTTTCGACCACCGGCGCATCCCCCAGCATTTCGGCCACCGGCCCGGCATCCAGCGTGGCCGACATGACCAGGATTTGCAGATCGGGGCTGAGCGCGCCCCGCGCTTCCCACGCCAGCGCAAGGCCCAGATCGGCGTTCAGGCTGCGTTCGTGGAATTCATCGAAGATCAGGCAGCCGATGCCCGTCAGCGCGGGGTCGGATTGCAGCATCCGGGTCAGGATGCCTTCGGTCACGACCTCGATCCGGGCGCCGGGAACGGCCTCGCCCCGCATCCGGTAGCCGACATCCGCGCCGGGCTTCTGGCCAAGGCTCTCGGCCAGGCGCTCGGCGGCGGCGCGCGCGGCAAGGCGGCGTGGCTCCAGCATGACGATGCGGCCCGCGACCTGATCCATCAGCGCGATGGGCACAAGCGTGGTCTTGCCCGCGCCGGGCGGTGCGATCAGCACGGCGCGACCCGCGCGCGCCATGGCGTCGCGCAGGGCGGGCAGGGCATCAATGATGGGCAGGCGATCCGTCATCCCCGCCTTATGGCGCGCAGTGCCCCGCTTCGCCAGCGCGAAAGCCTTGCACCCGCCATCCGGGCGACCATATGAAACCGGATGCGGGGCCAGCGGGTTCTGCCACAGGGGCAAGAAGGCGGGCAGATGGGCATATCCGATTTCACCAATGGGCTGATGCGCGGGGTCGGCCTGGGCGATCCGGTGATCCGGCTGGGGGTCACGGGGCTGTCGCGCGCGGGCAAGACGGTGTTCATCACCTCGCTGGTGGCCAATCTGATGGATCGCGGACGCATGCCGGGGCTGCGTGCCGCCGCCGATGGCTCGATCAAGGCGGCATGGCTGCAACCCCAGCCCGATGACACCGTGCCGCGTTTCGAATTCGAGGATCACCTTGCCGCGCTGACCGGTCCCGAACCCTATTGGCCCGAGGGCACGCGCCATATCTCGGAACTCAGGCTGTCGATGCGGGTGCAGCCCTCGGGGTTGCTCGGCGGGTGGCGCGGCCCGCAGGTGCTGCATCTCGATATCGTGGACTATCCGGGCGAGTGGCTGCTGGATCTGCGCCTGATGGAGCGCAGCTATGACCAATGGTCGGCCGAGGTGCTGGACCGGATGCCGGGCCGGCCCATGGCCGATGAGGTGCTGGCCGCCATCGCCGAAACCGATCCCGATGCCCCCCTGGATGAGCCAGGGGCCCGCCAGCTGGCTGATCTTTATGCCGCGCATCTTCAGGCTTCGCGGGCGGCGGGCTGGTCGGATTGCACGCCGGGGCGCTTCCTTCTGCCCGGCGAGATGGCCGGATCGCCCGCGCTGACCTTCGCGCCCCTGCCGCCCGGCCCCGGAAAATCGCCGCTGCGGCGCGAGTTCGCCCGCCGGTATGAGGCGTATAAGTCCCGGATCGTGAAGCCTTTCTTCCGCGATCACTTCTCGCGTATCGACCGGCAGGTGGTGCTGGTGGATGTGCTGGGCGCGATCCATGCCGGCCCCCCCGCGCTGGAGGATCTGCGCCGCACCATGGGCGATATCCTTTCGGCCTTCAATCCGGGGCGGATGGGCTGGCTGGCGCAGATGCTTGGCCTGAAGCGCGTCGAACGCATCCTGTTCGCCGCGACCAAGGCCGATCACCTGAACCATGCGCAGCATTCACGGCTGGCCAATATCGCGCTGTCGCTTTTGCGCGACGCCCGCGACCGCGCCGATTTCGCAGGCGCGCGAACGGAAGCCATGGCGATTGCCGCCCTGCGCACCACCACCGAGACCGTGATCGAGCAGCAGGGCCAAAGCCTGCCCGCCGTGCGCGGCACGCTGATGGATGGGCGGCAGGCGGCGTTCTACCCCGGCGAACTGCCCCCGGACCCTGCGCAATTGCTGGTCCCCGCGCGCGAGGGGCGGCGCGAATGGCTGAACGGCGATTACGCGGCCATGGCCTTTCGCCCGGCCCCGGATACCGCGCGCCCCGGCGATGGCCCGCCACATATCCGGCTGGACCGCGCCGCCGAATTCCTGATCGGAGACCGTTTGTGA
>JAUNTV010000355.1 GCA_030538515.1 Paracoccus sp. (in: a-proteobacteria) | reverse complement strand
ATTTGCGCCTGCCGCTGACTATGCCGACCATCAGCTTGCGCCTTTTGTTCCAGAAGGACATGCGCCGCGCCCATTTCTGCCGCGCAGTGGTCATGCGCGGGGGCGGCATGTGGCCGGCGATCCGCCCGGCATGGAACCACCAGACCGCGCCCAAAGGCACCTTCCCCAGCCACGGCTTCAGGCGGACGACATAATGGATCACAGCCGGGTCAGAGGGAACAAGCGACGGGTTCTCATAGGCGGCCGGGTCGGAATAGACGTTGTAGCGCGCGGGCAAGGGCAGGATACGCCCCCGCGCGACAAGGTTCAGGGCCGACTGATCCTCGGACATCAGCGGGTGATCGGGATCGCTCAGCGCGTCGATGCAGCGCGCGGCGATGTTTTCGCGCCGCCAGACCGGCAGGTTCATCACCAGCAGCCCGGCATTGACATATTCGCCGCGTGCGATGCCCATCTGCGCCAGTTCGGTCATGTTCGGGCTGGGATCGGGCACCGCCGCGACGATGGCATCCCCCAGATCCGGCCGCCACAGGGGCGTCAGATCGTCCAGCACCACCATATCGCAGTCCATATAAAGCACGCGGTCCTCTGCCGGCATCAGATCGGGGATCAGCAGGCGCAGATAGGTGCTGACGGTCAGATGCCCGCGCCGGACCGGCAGATCGGCGAAACGGGCGGGGTCGATCTCGATCCGCGCGACGGGGATGGTCAGATGCTGCCCAAGCGCGTCGATCCGCGCCCGGTTCGCGTCCGAGATGCCATTGTCCAGCACCGTCACCCGCAGATCCGGCGTATGCGCCGCGGCCGAGGCGATCAGCACCATCACGCCCGCCACATAATTGTCATCCGAGCCGGTAACGATATGAACGCTGTTCATTGGGCCATCCATGCGCTGCGCAGCCAGTCGATATTGCCGATGCGCCGATACCATCTGCCGCCCCGGCCGGCAAAGACATCCTCCATCTTGGGGTTGCCGGCAAAGACGACGATACGCGCGCCTTCGGGCAGGCGCGGGTTGCCAAGCCAGCTTTGCGCCAGCCGCCCCACGCAATCATTCTTGAAGCTGACGCACCAGCCGCGCGGCCAATAGGAAAGCCTCCCCTGCCTGTCAAGGATATCGCTCACAAGCTGTTGTTCATGTTCATAGTTATCCGCCGCCGCCTGAGGGTCGGCCAGATAGGTGGCCAGCACATCCGCATGCGCGCCGATCTGGAAGCGAAAGACCGAGGTATTGCCGACCATATGCAGAAAGCGGTCGCGCGCCGGGTTCAGGCGGCGCAGGGGCTTGGGCCGGAACAGATCGTCATCGCGCAGGATCACCACCGCGCCGGGCTGATCGAAGAAATCATCCAGCGGCCCGACCACCACCAGATCAAGGTCAAGAAACAGCGCCGTGCCCGCAAGCCCGCCCAGATCGGCGCGAAACAGCGCAAGCTTGCGCCAGCGCGTATCGCCGCTGCCTTCGGGCAGGCCCAGTTCGGGCAGGGGCTGGCATTCGACGCCCGGATCAATGCCGGTTGCGTCATCGGTGAAGCAGACGAAACGATGCGGGCGCGTCAGGTGACGCGAGACCTGCCGATACAGGCGGTTCACGTCCCCCGCCCCGTAAAGCGTGCCCCATTTCATGCAGATGATATTGACGGTCTGAACCATCATGCCCCCAAATACGGCAATGCCGGGCCATATTGACCCGGCATCGCATTCTGTCAATCGCGCGTTCAGCGCAGCCCGATCAGACCCATCTGTTCCAGCTTCAAAAGCACCTGATGGGCGGCATTATCGACATCGATATCCGTGGTGTCGACGCGCAGTTCGGGGGTGGCGGGTTCTTCGTAAGGGTCCGAAATCCCGGTGAATTCCTTGATCTTCCCTTCGCGCGCCAGCTTGTAAAGCCCCTTGCGGTCGCGGCGTTCGCATTCCGCGATGGGGGTGGAGACATGGACCTCGGCGAAGGCGCCATATTGCTCGACCATCTCGCGCACGGCGCGGCGCGTGGCGGTATAGGGCGCGATGGGGGCGCAGATGGCGATGCCGCCATTCTTGGTGATCTCGGAGGCGACATAGCCGATACGCTTGATGTTGATGTCACGGTGTTCCTTGGAAAAGCCCAGTTCCGAGGACAGATGCTTGCGCACCACATCACCATCCAGCAGCGTGACGGGGCGGCCGCCCATCTCCATCAGCTTGACCATCAGCGCGTTGGCGACGGTTGATTTGCCCGACCCCGACAGGCCGGTGAAGAACACCGTGAAGCCCTGTTTCGCGCGCGGGGGCGAGGTGCGGCGAAGCTGCTGCACGACCTCGGGGAAAGAGAACCATTCCGGGATATCCAGCCCCTCGCGCAGACGGCGGCGCAGTTCGGTGCCCGAGATATCCAGAACGGTGCCGCCCTCGGGCACTTCGTTCACGGGATAATATTGCGCTTTTTCCTGCACATAGACCATATGCTTGAAGTCGACCATCTCGACGCCGATTTCGTCTTCGTGCTTCTTGAACAGCTCCTGCGCGTCATAGGGACCGTAGAAATCCTGGCCCGCGCTGTTCTTTCCCGGCCCGGCATGGTCGCGACCGACGATGAAATGCGTGGCCCCGTGATTGCGCCGGATGATGCCGTGCCAGACCGCTTCACGCGGGCCGGCCATGCGCATCGCAAGGTTCAGAAGCGACAGCGTGGTGGTGGCGGCGGGGTATTTGTCCAGCACGGCCTCGTAGCAGCGGACGCGGGTGAAGTGATCGACATCGCCCGGCTTGGTCATGCCGACGACCGGGTGGATCATCAGGTTGGCCTGCGCC